>NZ_LPWD01000065.1 GCF_001723295.1 Methyloceanibacter marginalis | reverse complement strand
TCAACATGGACGCTGGCGGACCGGGCACCAAGTCGGGGACCTTGTGGGCACGCGACTTCACGTCGTCGGCGACAGTGTCGTCGCCGACGTTCTCACGACCCCAGCTCGACGGCGGTGCTCGGCCAGAACAAGCGCCCGGTCGCCCAGTCGAAGATCACCTTCAAGCGCCTGCGCGCGCCGTTTGTCGTCGGCGCCGGCAAGTTCCGTCTGCGCGATGCCTATGTGAACGGCCCCCAGCTCGGCGCGACCTTGCGCGGCACAGTCGACTTTAAATCGCAGACGGTCGATCTCGGCGGCACCTACGTGCCCCTCTATGGACTGAACTCGGCCCTGGGCGCCGTGCCGATTCTCGGCAAGCTTCTCGTCGGCCGTCAGGGCGAGGGCGTGGTGGGCATCACCTTCGCCATCAAGGGCAAGCTTGAGGATCCCACGGTGCTGGTGAACCCGATGTCGGTGATGGCGCCGGGCATCTTCCGGCAGATCTTCGACTTCACCGGCTCGGTGCCGCCCGATGCGGCCGCCGCCAACACGACCGGCCAGGAGTACGAGCGCATTCGGCCGTTCCAGTTCCAGGAATCTCGATAGCCGGCGGCGGTCCGCTTAGACGGGCCGGATCAGCGCGTGGCGCTTCTTGCCGAGCGAGAGCTTGATCACGCCGTCATCCGTCAGGTCCGTCAGGGTCAGCACCTGCCGCTCATCGGTGGCGGCCGCGTCGTTGACCTTGATGCCGCCGCCCTTGATCTGACGGCGCGCCTCGCCGGTCGATTTCACGAAACCCGCCAGCACGCTCGCGGTCAGCACGCCTAAGCCCTTTTCGAGGTCCGCGCGGGGGACATCGATCGTCGGCAGGCTTGAGGCGATCTGGCCTTGCTCGAACGTCGTCCGGGCCGTCTCCGCCGCGCGGTCGGCCGCGTCGCGCCCATGCACGAGCGCGGTGGCTTCCGTGGCCAGGACCTTCTTCGCCTCGTTCAGCTCGGCGCCTTGAAGCGCTGCAAGCCTGTCGATCTCATCGAGGGAAAGCTCGGTGAACAGCTTGAGGAAGCGCGGCACGTCGGCATCCTCGGCGTTCCGCCAGAACTGCCAGTAGTCATACGGAGAGAGCATATCGGGGTTGAGCCACACGGCCCCTGCCGCCGTCTTGCCCATCTTGGCGCCCGAGGAGGTCGTCAGCAGCGGCGTGGTCAGCCCGAACAGCTCCACTCCTTCGGTGCGCCGGCCGAGCTCGATCCCGGTGACGATATTGCCCCACTGATCCGAGCCGCCCATTTGTAAGCGGCAACCCTCGCGCCGGTAAAGCTCCACGAAGTCGTAAGCCTGGAGCACCATGTAGTTGAACTCGATGAAGCTGAGATTCTGCTCGCGCTCGAGCCTGAGCTTCACGGAGTCCTGGCTCAGCATGCGGTTGACGCTGAAATGCCGGCCATAGTCCCGCAAAAAGTCGATGTAGTTCAGCGCCTCCAGCCAATCGGAGTTGTTGACCAGGATCGCGTCCTGCTCCCCGTCGCCGAAGCTCAGAAACTTCCCGAACACCGATTCGATGCCCGCGATATTCGCGGCGATCTCGGCGTCGGTAAGGACCTTTCGCATCTCGTCCTTGCCGGAGGGATCGCCCACCTTGGTGGTGCCGCCCCCGATCAGCACGATGGGCCGGTGCCCGGTCTGCTGAAGCTTCCTGAGCAGCATGATGCTGACCAGGTTGCCCACATGCAGGCTCGGCGCCGTGCAGTCGAAGCCGATATAGCCGGTGACGATCTCCGACCGCGCGAGCTTATCGAGCGCCGCTTCGTCGGTGCATTGGTGGATGTAGCCGCGCGAGGCGAGCTCGTGGAGAAGGTCCGATTTGACGGTGCTCATGGCGTCAGAGAGGGCGCTCGAGGGTCGATATGGCGTTCGCCAGAGCCTCTATCAGGTTTGGGGGGCGAATACCAAACCTGTGCTGCTACGCGGCCGAGTCCTTCCGCGTCTTCCGCTTGCCCAGGCGCTTGTCGAGATAGCCGTCGACCACCTCCATGAGGCCCTCCATGCGTTCCTCGAAGAAGTGGTTCGCGTCCGGCACGGTCTGGTGGTCGATGACGATGCCCTTCTGGGTCTTCAGGCGATCCACGAGCCCGCGCACCGATTCCGTTGGCACGACTCGATCTTTGGCGCCGTTGACCATCAGTCCGGAAGGCGGGCAGGGCGCCAGGAAGGTGAAGTCGTAGAGATTTGCGGGCGGCGCGACGGAGATGAAGCCTTCGACCTCGGGACGGCGCATCAAGAGCTGCATGGCGATCCACGCGCCGAACGACACCCCGGCGATCCAGCAAGGACGGCGCATCGGCGTTATAGCCTGGAGCCAATCGAGCGCCGTGGCGGCGTCCGCGAGCTCGCCCGGCCCGTTATCGAACAGGCCCTCGCTGCGGCCCACCCCCCGGAAGTTGAAACGCAGCACCGAGAAGCCGCGCTTCTGGAAGGCGTAATACAGGTGGTACACGACCTGATTGTTCATCGTCCCGCCGAACTGCGGATGCGGATGCAGGATCAGGGCGACAGGCGAGTTCGGAGAGCCCTCATGATGATAGCGGGCTTCGATCCGGCCGCTGGGGCCGCTGATATTGACTTCGGGCATGAACGATTGGCCTCGACTTGGCGTTATTGCGCTGCTGGGGTTGGCTCTACGATCTATATGGGGCGGGTGTTCCGGCGCACCAACAAATGCCGCAAACCTTGACTCTGCCGCCTCAGAATCCTATACAAGCTAAGAGCTTAGAATTGTTCCAAACAAGGCCGTTCCAAATCAGCTGGGCGCTTGGAGCGGTCCGATTGTCAGGCCGCGCTTCATAGCATGGGCAACCGGGGCTCGTGCAAGCGTTAACCGGCGGCGTATGGCCGCGAGCTTCGGCAGAGCATGAACCAGCGCGCTTATCTCGATCATAACGCGACATCCCCTTTGCGCCCGGAAGTGCGTGAGGCGGTTGAAGCTGCGCTGTCGTTGCAGGGCAATCCCTCTTCGGTGCATGCGGAAGGCCGCGCGGCCCGTGCCGCCGTCGAGCAGGCCCGCGCCAAGGTGGCGGCGCTGGTCGGTGCGCGGCCCGAAGACGTGATCTTTACGAGCGGCGGCACCGAGGCGAACGCGCTGGCGCTGGCAGCCCCCGCCGGCGGGGACTCCTGGCACTGTTATCTCTCGGCGATCGAGCATCCCTCGGTGCTGGCGGGCGGCAGGTTCCATCGCGAGACCACCACTCTCATTCCGGTTTCGCCCGACGGCGTTGCCGATCTCGCGGTGCTCGCGGAGAAGCTCGAAAAGCACAAGCCCGGCGGCTGGCGGCCGCTCGTGTCTCTCATGGCCGCCAACAACGAGACCGGCGCGATCCAGCCGGTGGCGGACGCCGCTCAAATCGTCCATGAGGCGGGCGGCATTCTGCATAGTGATGCGGTCCAGAGTGCCGGTCGCATGCCCCTTGATATCCGCGCGCTTGGTGCCGACATGGTGACCTTGTCGGCCCACAAGATCGGCGGACCGAAAGGGGTAGGCGCACTCGTCCTCGCCGAGGGCGTGAGCGTCGAGCCTCTGATCAAGGGTGGCGGCCAAGAGCGCCGCCGCCGCGCCGGCACCGAGAACGTGCCGGGCATTGTCGGCTTCGGTGTTGCGGCGGAACTCGCCGCGGCCGAGCTTTCTCGAGTGAATGAGATCGCCGAGCTTCGGGATAGCCTGGAAGCGGGTGTGCGGGGTCTTGCCGCCGATACGGTGATCTTCTCGGATCGTGTGCCGCGCCTGCCCAACACCTCCGCGATCGCCATCCCGGGCGTCAAGGCCGAGACGATGGTCATCGGCCTCGATCTGGCCGGGGTCGCCGTGAGCGCCGGAAGCGCCTGCTCCTCGGGGAAGGTCGAAGCCTCGCACGTGCTCGCCGCCATGGGCGTGGCCCCCGAATTGGCTCAGGCCGCGATCCGCATAAGCCTTGGTTTCGGCACCGGGAATACCGATATCCAATACTGTCTCAGCGCTCTTGCCGGCCTCATTAAGCGTCTCAAGAAAGATGCGAAGGAAGCAGCCTAACAGGCTGGTGAAACACTAGAATTTGGGAAGAAGAATATGCCCGCAGTAGAAGCAACCGTCGAACGCGTCAAAGAGATCGACGTCGATAAGTACAAATACGGCTTCTTCACCGACATTGAATCGGTCAGGGCCCCAAAAGGCCTGAGCGAGGACGTCGTTCGCTTCATCTCGGAGAAGAAGGGCGAGCCCGAGTGGATGCTCGACTGGCGGCTCGAGGCCTATCGCCGCTGGCGCACCATGCAGGAGCCCACCTGGGCCAATGTCCAGTATCCGAAGATCGATTTCGAGGAACTCTATTACTATTCGGCGCCGAAGAGCACGGCCGGGCCTAAGAGCCTCGCGGAGGTCGATCCGGAGCTGCTCAAGACCTACGAGAAGCTCGGCATCCCG
>NZ_LPWD01000064.1 GCF_001723295.1 Methyloceanibacter marginalis | reverse complement strand
GTGCTACGCTTCCGCTTCGGCACGTTCGCCGCGCTCGCTGCGGGCGATCCGGCGATTGCCCGCTATTTCGACGACGCCGTCGCCAAGCAGACCGCGCGGCAAGCCATCCACCTGGCGACGGTCGGGCGGCTCGACTGTCTCCAGCGCCTCGCCACCTTCCTCACGGAACTTGCGTTGACCACCGGCGTGCGGGCGCCGTGCGGCGGTCTCGCCTTCGAGATGCCGCTGAGCCGCACCGACCTGGCCGATTATCTCGGGCTGAACCCCGATACGCTGTCGCGGACGATCTCCCGCCTGCGCGCCACCGGGCTTCTGAGCCATCCCGAGCGGCACCGGGCCCTGATCCGCGACTTCGAGGCGCTCGCCGCGTTGACGCCCGCGGCACGCTCGCTTCAAGCGCTATGCGGCGGGGCGGAAGCCAGCGTCTGACTGCCTTCAAGGGGCAAATTACGCCTCGCCCGGCAGATCCTCGTCCGGCGCGGGCTCATCGCTATCCGGTTCGTCCGCTTCGTCGATCTCGCCAACCTCTTCGACGGCCCCGCTGCCATTCTCGTCGGGGATGTGCTCGACGGAGACGACCCGCTCGTCTTGCGCCGTGTCGAACACGATCACGCCCTGGGTCGAGCGGCCGACGATGGAGATGCCGTCGACGGGAATACGGATGAGCTGACCCCGATCCGTCACGAGCATGACCTGATCCCTGTCCTCGGCCGGGAAGGACGCCACCAGCTTGCCGTTCCGCTTGTTGACGACCATGCCGATAATGCCTTTGCCGCCTCGGCCGGAGACCCGGAACTCATAGGCGCTCGAGCGCTTGCCGTAGCCGTTCTCGGAGATGGTCAGCACGAACTCCTCATGAGCGCTGAGCTCCGCGTAACGCTCGGGGCTGAGCACCACGGCCTCCTCCCCTTCGCCATCCGGCTCGATGTCCGGCTCGTAATCGACGCCGCCGCGGCGCACCATATTGGCCTGGCGCACATAGGCCGCGCGTTCGGCCGCGGAGGCCTCGACGTGACCGAGGATCGACATGGAGATCAGCTCGTCGCCCTTGCCGAGCTTGATGCCCCGCACGCCGGTCGACATGCGTCCCTTGAACACGCGCACGTCGTCCACGGGGAAACGGATCGCTTGGCCGTCACGCGAGGTGAGCAACACATCGTGCTGCACACTGCAGACCTCGACGCCGACGATGTGGTCGCCCTCTTCGAGCTTCATGGCGATCTTGCCGTTCTGGCGCACCTCGATGAAGTCGGAGAGCTTGTTGCGGCGGACGCTGCCGTCATTGGTGGCGAACATCACGTCCAGCTTCGCCCAAGACGTCTCGTCTTCGGGCAACGGCAAGATGGTGGTGATGATCTCGTCCTTGCCGAGCGGCAGGAGATTGATCAGCGCTTTGCCGCGCGATTGCGGCGCCGCTTGCGGCAAACGCCATACTTTCATCTTGTAGGCCATGCCGCGCGAGGAGAAGAACAGCACCGGCGTGTGCGTATTGGCGATGAAGATGCGGCTGACGAAATCCTCGTCGCGCGTCGCCATGCCGGCGCGGCCCTTGCCGCCGCGGCGCTGGGCCCGATAGGCCGACAGCGGCACGCGCTTGATGTAACCCTTGTGGGACACGGTGACGACCATGTCCTCGCGCTGAATGAGGTCTTCGTCCTCGACCTCGCCGACCATGTCGATAATCTCGGTGCGGCGCGGCGTGCCGAACTGCTCTTTCAGCGCGTTCAGCTCGCCCTTGACGATGTCGACGATGCGCTCGCGCGACCGCAGGATGTCGAGATAGTCGGCGATCTGATCGCCCAAGCCCTTCAGCTCGTCGCCGATCTCGTCGCGGCCAAGCGCGGTGAGGCGCTGCAGACGCAAATCGAGAATGGCCTTCGCCTGCTCCTCGGACAGCTTGTAGGTGCCTTGCTCGGAGACCTTGTGACGGGGATCGGCGATCAGCTCGACCAGCGCCACCACGTCCTTCGCCGGCCAGTCGCGCGCCATCAGCTGCTCGCGGGCGGTCGCCGGGTCGGGCGCTTTCCGGATCAGCGCGATCACATCGTCGATATTGGCGACGGCGATGGCGAGACCGACCAGCACATGGGCGCGGTCGCGTGCCTTCTTCAAGAGGAATTTGATCCGGCGGCCGACGACCTCCTCGCGGAAGTCGGTGAAGGCGCGTACCATGTCCTTCAGATTGAAGATCTCGGGACGGCCGCCCGTCAGCGCCACCATGTTGCAGCCGAAGGTCGATTGCAGCGGCGAGAAGCGGTAGATCTGGTTGCGCACCACGTCGGCCATGGCGTCGCGCTTCAGCTCGATGACCACGCGCATGCCTTGCCGGTCGCTCTCGTCGCGAATGTCTGAGATGCCCTCGATTCTCTTCTCGCGCACGAGCTCGGCGATCTTCTCGACCATCGTCGCCTTGTTCACCTGATAGGGAATTTCGGTGATGACCAGCGCATCGCGGTCCTTGCGAACCTCTTCCACGGCGACGCGGCCGCGCATCAAGACCGAGCCCCGGCCCTTGTGATAGGCGGAGCGAATGCCTTGCCGGCCGAGAATGAGGCCGCCGGTCGGGAAGTCCGGTCCGGGCACGATCTCAATCAGCTCGTCGATATCGATGGCGGGATTGTCGAGATAGGCGATGCAGGCATCGACCACCTCGCCGAGATTGTGCGGCGGGATGTTGGTGGCCATGCCGACGGCGATGCCGCCCGCGCCGTTGACGAGCAGATTCGGAAACTTGGCCGGCAGGACGACCGGCTCTTTCTCGCGGCCGTCGTAGTTCGGCTGGAAATCGACCGTGTCGTTCTCGAGATCGTCGAGCAGCGCCATGGCGGGCTTCGCCAGGCGGACCTCGGTGTAGCGCTCGGCTGCCGGCGGGTCGCCGTCGACCGAGCCGAAGTTCCCCTGCCCGTCGATCAGCGGCAGGCGCATGGAGAAGTCCTGGGCGAGGCGCACCCAAGCGTCGTAGATCGCCTGGTTGCCGTGCGGATGATACTTACCCATCGTGTCGCCGGTGACGCGCGCCGATTTGTTGTACGGCCGGTCCGGCGTGTAGTTGTTCTCGCGCATCGAAAACAGGATGCGGCGGTGCACGGGCTTGAGCCCGTCGCGCACATCGGGCAGCGCGCGCGAGACGATCACGCTCATGGCGTAATCGAGATAGGAGCGCTTCATCTCGTCGATGAGCGAGACCGGTCTTATGTCCGAGGGCGACGGCCCTTCGACGTCTGTATCGTCTTGGTCAGCCAAGGATGGGAGTGCCTTCTAAGAAACGTCAGACCCCTGATAGACGCCTGCCCCGCCACGGGAAAACTGCCCTTGCGGCGTTGCGTGCAATGCGTTCGAGGAGTCGTTTTTCTATAGCTGATTTGAAGGCGATTCCGCAACCATTCTCGACCGCGGAACACCGTTATTTTCACCAATAACTACAAGCACTTGCCCGGCCTCGGCGGCGACACGAAACGGGCGCTTTTACGCCCTCAAAAAGCACGTCCGCGCAAGCGATTTTTGGGAACTCCGCGAGTCGGCGAACGTTGGTTTGGAATGCAGCGGCATGGACTGTGCCGCCCATGGATTGCGGCGCAAAAATGGCGCCGATCATTCGCGAAACCCGACGAGGAGAAGACCCATGAATAGACTTCTCACAGGTACGGCGGTTGGCCTGCTCATGAGCATCACCCCCGCCCTGGCTCAGGACACCGACCTTCCGGCCGACGAGGCGCAGACCCCCTCCGGCGGCGTCGGAGGAGACGCTGCCGTCCGACATTGCGCCGCCGGAGATCATGGAAGAGCCGGCCGATCCGGCCGAGCCTATTCCGGACAAATCGTCCGAGATTGCCCCACCTGAGGACGGAGTCATGCCGCCTCTGCCCAAGGCGAGCGAGCTCGAAAAGCCGATGGACCACCCCGAGGAGGCGATCGAGGATTCCGCCTCGCTTGACCAGCCGATATTCGGCGCCAAGCAAGAGCCCGATCAGTGGCTCGCCAGCAACATGATCGGCCAGTCCGTGGTGAATGCCGACAACGACTCCATCGGTCATATCAACGACATCGTCACCAACGAGAACGGCGAGATCGCCGCTGTGCTGATCGGCGTCGGCGGCTTCCTCGGCATCGGCGAGAAAGAGGTCGCCGTGCGTTACGAGGACCTCACGTTCAACCGCGACGAGGCGCAGAACGTGACCGTGGTCACCACGTTGACCAGCGGGATGCTCGGCTCCGCCCCCGACTATCAGCGCCTGAGCGAGCAGGCCGTCACCGTCGGCGAGAACACCAGCGTCATCGAGAAGGACGAGGAGAGGCTGCCGAGCGATCCCGGCGTCTATTAGCTTGAGCGTCTTTCGTAGGACGAGGCCCGGTCTGCCGGACGGCAGGCCGGGCTTTTTCGTGCGCCGTCAGGCGGCTTGGCGATCATCAGCCAGAAAATCGCGAGCACCGAGATGAAGGCGGGCCAGCCAAGCCAGAACCATACCCGCGACAATCGCCAATAGCTCTCGGGAAGCGCGCTCGCGCCTTGGGCAACCGCTGCGGCGGCGATGTCGCGCATGCGGATCTGTATGACGACCACCGGCAACCAGCAGACGGCAACGAGCGCGTAGAGGACGAGGCTTGCGACGATCCAGGTCTGATCGAGGGCATAGCCCGCGACGGACACGAGCCATAGCCCGGTGAGCGGTTGAGCGATGGCCGCGGTCGCGGTGAAGAGGTAATCGGCGGCAACGACGATGCGGAGCGTGCCGGCGACGATCGCGGGGGTTTCGTGCCGCTCGGCCCGATAAAGGAAGAAGGCGATCCCGGCGCCGGTCCCGAGCAGGACCGCGGCGCCGACAAGGTGCAGAAATTTCAGCGCGAGATAGAGAGACATCGCCTAGCGCTTCTCTTGAAAGGCCATGACCACGAGCGTCGCGCCCATCAACGGGACGATCTTGAGGAGCGCCCCGAACGGATCGAACCACAGGGCGGGCGCGACGACGCTGAGGCTGACCAAATAGACCGCGCTGATGGCGAATTGCAGCGCCCCTGCCCGCCGCACCCAGCCGGGAACCAGGAAAAGCACGCCGGCCGCCACATCGATGGCGGCGCCGAGGCCGACCAGCGGCTGCGCTACGGCGGGGTCGACGCCTACATGCGCAAGGATGGTGCCCGCGAGCAGCGTCGTGCTCGGGCCAAGGCGATGAGGCCCGAGAGAATCCAGAACATTGCAAGCGCCACCTGGAGGAAGGGCACGGCGAAATAGGTCCGCGCGTGGAGCCGGTCTTGCATCGTTGCCGGGGTGCTCTGCAACGTCTCCGCAAAGGTCTTTACCGGGCCCGCGATCCGCGTAAAGGGCTCGGCGTCCACGATCCGGTCATAGAGCATCTGGGTGAGCGAGGTGGTCCGCGCCGCCGAAACATGTCCGATCCAGCCCGCCGCGTCGCCGAAGCGTAGCAGAAGGCGCAAGAGCGGCAGGGGCACGGACACCTCCCGCGCCGGCGCAAAGCCGAGCCACGCGCGCAGTCTTCGAAGAATGTCGCCCACGCTGACAGTTTCGGGGCCGGCGGCGAACACCGTTTCCCGCCGCGCCGCCGTCTCCCCTGTCGCGAGCTTGGCGATTCCGCGCGCCAGATCGTCCGCCGCGATCGGCTGGAACCGCTCCGTGGCCGGTCCCGGCAGCGGCAGGATGTAAGGGAGCCCCGCCAGCCCGCGCATCAGCGCCGTGCCGCCATAAGCGCCCCGCCCGATCACGAGCGACGGCTTGATGATGACCCAATCGAGATCGAGAGCTGCCAAGGCCGTATCGGCCTTCGCCTTGGATTTGGCATAGCCGCTCGCCACGTCGCCCTCGGCGCTTATCGCGGAGACATGCACGACGCGGCGCACGCCG
>NZ_LPWD01000063.1 GCF_001723295.1 Methyloceanibacter marginalis | reverse complement strand
CGCCACCTCGAGCGAGCGCTTGGCCGTCTCCTGGCCCTTGATGTCGCGCAGATCCGGCATGGCCTCATCGCCGGGGTCCGGGTTGGGCAGCGGGCGCCGCAAGGTCTGAAGCCCTTTGAAATGGTTGATGAGCTGAAGCAGATCGGCGGGCGCCAGGATCGGCATGTCGGCCGCGGCCCAGGCCGCCTCCGGACCGCACGGGGCCGGGCAGATCAAGCCTTTGTCGAGGGTGTTGGCGCCGATGGCCGCAGGCAGCGCGCCGGCAATGGTGGCGATGGAGCCGTCGAGCGCAAGCTCGCCGAGCACGCAATAGCTCTCGATGGCGTCGCGTGCGACCGCGCCGATCGCGGCCATCACCCCGAGCGCGATCGGGAGATCGTAATGGCTGCCTTCTTTCGGCAGATCGGCGGGCGCCAGATTGACGGTGATGCGTTTCGGCGGCAGGGCGAGGCCGATGGCGTTCAGCGCGCCCCGCACCCGCTCGCGGCTCTCGGCCACGGCCTTGTCGGGAAGGCCGACAATGGTGAAGGCGGGCATGCCCGGACTGATCTGGACTTGCACGTCCACGGCGCGGGCTTCGATGCCTTCGAAGGCGACCGTGGTAACCCGGGCGAACATACGAAACCCCCCGTTTTTAGTGCGATCATTCTAGCGAAACATAGGCGCCACGACAAGAACAATATAAGAACATTATCGCTCCGTGCCGAGGACCGACATGTGCTTTGATCGTCCCATGCCGAACGACCTCCGAACCCGCGTGCTCCTCATCCACCTCGCCGCCTACGCGCTGGTCGTGGCGATCTGCGCGGGGATAAATCTGTGGCTCAGCCCCGGCCGCCTCTGGTTCGTGTGGGTGGCGCTTGGCTGGGGCATCGGTATCGCCGCGCACGCGCTTGGCTATTGGCTCAGGCATGCCGATCGCCCAGAGCGCATCTTCGTCGACCGAAGAGCCCGCGGCTTCACCGTGCATCTCTTCGCCTATGCGGCGGTGATCGTGCTGCTGCTCGTCGTCAACCTCATGGTGACGCCGAACAGATGGTGGTTCGTGTGGGTGGCGCTCGGCTGGGGCGCCGGCATCGCCCTGCACGCCTGGCTTGCCTTCGGGCGAAGCCGCGAAGCGTCCAAGGACCGTGAGAGACCAAAGCGCAAGGCGCCCGCGAAAAAGACCGCACCGAAAAAGACCGCACCGAAGAAGACGGCGAGACCGCGCAAGAACGCCGGCTAGCGGTTGCGGCCTCAGTCTTTCGGGATGAGCGTATTCGACGGCAGGCTCGGATCGAGGAGCCGCGCCGCTTGCTCCGCGCCGGTCACCGGCAGTGTGTTCTTATCGAGCAAGCCGATCTGCACCAGCATGGATGCCTGGTCCCAATAGATGTGCTCATGCGTGACCTTGCCGTCCTTGCAGCCGACGACCACCACGAGCGGGATCGTCACCTTGCGGCCGGTGGGCGGAACGCCCGGCAGGAAGCACTCCATCGGGCAGTCGTGGGTGAAGCTGGCGATCACCTCGTCGACCACCTGGTCCTTGCTCTCGGTGCGGGACAGCAATTCGACGGTCCAATCGTTGGGCAAATGACCGACGAACCAGCTGTCGTAGAACTGCCGCACCGCCTCGTGGCCGAGGCCCCCCGTCATGGTCGGCACATTGGTGATATGCGGGCGGTCGCTCATCGTCGCCATGGTCGCGTCGACGTCGCGCAACACAAACTCCGCATGCGTATGGATGTCGAACAGCGCACCCGGGCTTTTGGGATCGTCTGACATCGCTGTCTCCCTCGTTATCGCCGTGCCGCCACCTTCTTCTCGACCACGTCCCAGATCATGGCGGCGATGTCCGGTCCGCCGAACTCTTTCACTTGGCGGATGCCCGTGGGCGAGGTCACGTTGATTTCGGTGAGATAGTCGCCGATCACGTCGATGCCGGTGAAGATCAGCCCGCGCTTGTTGAGCTCGGGCCCGAGCCGCGCGCAGATCTCCTTCTCGCGCGCGGTCAGCGTCGTCGCTTCCGCGGTGCCGCCCACATGCAGGTTGGAGCGCGTCTCGTCGGCGGCCGGCACGCGGTTGATGGCGCCCGCGACCTTGCCGTCGACCAGAATGATGCGCTTGTCGCCCGCGCGCACTTCGCGCAGATAGCGCTGCACCATGATCGGCTCGCGGAAGGTCATGCCGAGCAGCTCGATCAGCGAATTGAGATTGGTGTCACCCTCGGCGATGCGGAAGATCGCCGCGCCGCCATTGCCGTAAAGCGGCTTCACCACGATGTCCTTGTGCTCTTCGCGGAACTTGCGGATCTCGTCGAGCGAGCGCGTGACCAGCGTCGGCGGCATCAGATCGAGAAAATCGAGCACGAAGACTTTCTCCGGCGCGTTGCGCACGGCCGCCGGGTCGTTGACCACCAGCGTCTTCGGCTGCAGGCGCTCCAGGAGATGCGTCGTGGTGATGTACGCCATGTCGAACGGCGGGTCCTGGCGGAGCTGCACCACGTCGTAGTTGGCGAGATCCTCGCTGCGCGGATGCGCGAGCCGGTAGTGATCGCCGGGCTTGTCCTCCACCGTGAGGCTGTGGCCTTGTGCCATGAGCTTGCCGTCGCGCAGCGAAAGGTCCGCGGGCGTGTAGTAGAACACGTCATGGCCGCGGCCTTGCGCCTCCAGCAGGAGCGCGAAGGTGGAATCGCCCTTGATATCGATGCGCTCGATCGGGTCCATCTGAAAGGCGACTTTGAGAGCCATTATGGGTATGCCTTGCCGGGTCTGTACAACGAACTCAAGCCATTACCGCTGAGCGATCTTAAGCGCCAGTGGAATGGATTGCCGGGTCAAGCCCGGCAATGACGAAGTAATGCGCTGTCCTCAGGCTTTGCCATCGCCTCTGAAGACGTGCTCCATCCATTCGTCCTGCGTGATCTGGCCGGCCTCCTCGACCGCCGCGAGCTCGTTCGGCCGCAGCACGTCCTCCAGGCCCTCGATGCGCTTCCATTCGCACAGCGGCGTCTCGGCCTCCTCGCGCGGGACGTAGCGCGAGGTCTCGACCTTCTCGTAGCGGTGCACGTAGCGCGGACAGTTCATCCAGATATCGGAGACCGCCACGCGGACGACCAGCTCGGCTTCCTTGAACAGGTTCATGTCGGGCCCGTCCATCACGATCTCCGCCCGGCCTTGCAGCCGCAGACGGAACGGCCGGTCGAAGGCGATGAACAGAATGCCGATCTCCGGATGGGATTTCAGGTTGCCCATGGAGAGATACATGCCGTTGCCGTCATAGCTCGGAAACGCGATGGTCCCGGCATCCAGCACCTTCACGAAACCCGGGTTGCCGCCTTTGTAGGACACGGTCGGCCGGCCATTGTGATCGACCGTCGCCAGGAAGAACATGTCGCGGCTTTCGATGACGCCTTGGCGGTATCGTCGATCTCGGTCTGCGCCGCGATCTGCTCGATGCGGTCGGCCATGCGGCGGCTGTCGAAATGGTCCTGAAATTCGCGGTGCTGCGGGCCATACAGGCGGCTCATCGGAGGCTCCTCCCTCAAGGCTTTTATTCTGGGCGCACTCTAAGGCCAGGGGCGAAGGCGCGCATCACATTCCAGCTCAAACCGGAAATGCGTTCTCGATATGCCGCGGCCACGACCAGGGCGCGGCCAGCACCACGTCGAATGTGATGGTGTGGCTGGTGAAGTCCGGATGCTCGCGAGCCAGTATTGCGCCGCGCGCACGATGCGCCGCCGCTGCTTGGCGGGCAGTGTCCAGGCGGCATCGTCCTTCGACTTGCGCCGCTTGACCTCCACGAACACGAGCCGTTTGCCTTTCTGGGCCACGAGGTCGATCTCGCCGACGGGTGAGCGATAACGCTGCGCCACGATGCGATAGCCTTTGAGCCGAAAAAGCAGAGCGGCCAGTGTCTCGGCCAGCACGCCGCGCCGATAGGCTCTCACGCGGGCGACGCTCATTTCATTCGGGCTCGCGGGTGAGGGACAGGCCGAGCTCGTAGACCCGCGCGCGCTTCAGGCCATGCGCCTCGGTGACGCCGTGCACCGCGTCACGGAAGCTTTGGGTCTTTAGCGCCGCCTTGAGATCGGCCAGGATGCGCGCATCGTCGATCTCGGTCTCCTCGGCGCGCGGCGGCGCGATCACCACCACGACCTCGCCTTTCACGGTCTGCGCCGCGAGGTCTCCGGCCAGCGCATCGAGCGTGCCGCGCAGCACCGTCTCGTGCAGCTTGGTCAGCTCGCGCGCGATCACGGCCTCGCGCGGCCCCAAGATCTCGGCCATGTCGGCAAGCGCCTTGGCGAGGCGTGGCGCGGTCTCGAAGAGAATAAGTGTCGCCGGCACCTCTTTCAGACTTGCGAGCCGCGTCTGCCGCGCACCCCGATTTCGGCGGCAGGAAGCCCGCGAACAGG
>NZ_LPWD01000062.1 GCF_001723295.1 Methyloceanibacter marginalis | reverse complement strand
GGTCTTGGTATAGGCGAGCGGCTTGAACAAGCGGCCTTCCTGGGCCTCCAGCGCGAAGATCGGCAAAAACGAGACAGTTATAATGAGGAGACTAAAAAACAGCGCGGGGCCAACCTCGACGGCAGCATCGATAATAATCTCTGTCCGCGGCTTCCCCGGGGGCGCGCGTTCGAGATGCTTGTGCGCGTTCTCGATCATCACTATGGCCGCGTCAACCATTGCGCCTATAGCAATGGCAATGCCGCCAAGGCTCATGATATTGGACGACAGGCCTAATATCCACATGCAGATATAGGCGATCAGAACTCCGAGCGGCAGCGTGATGATTGCAACGAGGGCACTGCGCGCGTGCAAGAGGAACACGACAGACACCAACGCAACGATAATACTTTCCTCGACGAGGGTGCGCTTCAGCGTGTCGATGGCACGGTAGATCAAGTCAGATCTGTCATAGACAGTATCGAGTGACACGCCCTTAGGAAGACTAGGCGCTAACGTCGAAAGTCGATCCTTCGCGCTCTGAATAACCGACAGGGCATTCTCACCAAAACGTTGAAGCACAATTCCCGAGACGACTTCCCCCTCTCCGTTTAATTCAGTAATCCCGCGACGCTCGTCTGGCACGAGTTCGACCTGTGCGACGTCCCTGAGGAACACCGGCACGCCCTTTTCACTCTTGACGACGATCTGTTCTAGGTCCGAGATGTTCTTGATATACCCACGGCCGCGCACCATGTATTCACGTTCGGAAAGCTCGACGGTCCTGCCGCCGACATCCATGTTGCTATCACGAATGGCATCTTTGATCTTGGCAAGCGGGATACCGAAAACCTGTAGGCGGCGCGGATCGACGACGACACTGTACTGCTTGACGAACCCCCCGACGCTCGCGACCTCGGCGACGCCGTGCGCCTTCGATAGGCCAAACCGAACATACCAGTCCTGGATCGTGCGAAGCTCGGCCAGGCTTTTTTGCGTCCCGCGCACCACATATTGATAGACCCAACCGACGCCGGTTGCGTCCGGGCCGAGCTCTGGAGTAACGCCAGAGGGAAGATCCTGAGCGGCGGCGCTCAGGTATTCGAGAACCCGTGAGCGGGCCCAATAGATGTCGGTGCCGTCCTCGAATATCACGTAAACGAACGATGCCCCGAAATAGGAGAAGCCACGGACGACCCGCGCCTCGGTACGGTTAGCATAGCCGTGGTAAGCGGATAGGTGACCTGATCCTCGACGACCTGAGGCGCCTGGCCGGGATACTCTGTAAACACAATGACCTGGACGTCGGATAGGTCGGGTATGGCGTCCAGTGGCACCTTGGAAACCGCATATATTCCGGCCAAGGTGATAAGGATGGTCGCCAGCCCAACCATAAAGACGTTGCGGCCCGACCAGCGGATGAGTCTCGCGATCATGATTTGGGTTCCTGCTGGTCGAATCCCGTCAAGGCCGCTTTGAGGTTGCTTTCGGCGTCAATCAAGAAGGTCGCCGACGTGACTACCTCCTCTCCTTCTTCGACGCCCTTGAGGATTTCAACATGCCTGTTGTCTCTGCGACCGAGCGTGACATCGCGCGGCTCGAATCGTCCCTCCCCTCTGGCCACCAGGACAACCTCGCCTGTACCGTTATCCATTATGGCACTGGCCGGAACAACAATGACCGGTGGCTCTTCAGTGCTTGTCTGGAAAACCACATCCGCGTACATGCCGGGCCGCAAGTCGCCGTCCGGGTTCGGCAGCTCGATGCGGAGAGAGATCGTCCGTGTGGCAGGCTTCATCATTTCCGGGTAAATGAATGTCACTTCCCCTTCGCGCGGCGCGTTAGGAAATGCCCTGAGCGTCACGGTGGCGGAGGTACCAACCTTTACGTCTGCAATGTCAGATTCGGCGACCTCTGCGATAACCCACACCCTGGAACGGTCCGCAATACGGAACAACTCATCTCCGGCCATCACGCGCTGGCCTTCGATGACATTCTTCGCGATCACGTCGCCGGTGGCAGGAGAAAGCCAATCGAGCGTTCGCGGATTGGTCTTGGTTTTTTGCACCTCTTCAATACGAGCCTCCGGTACGTCGAGGTTCCGTAATTTCTGCTTGGCTCCCTCAAGGTCTCGGGTGGCACCAGATCGACCTTGTGCGCGCATAGAAACCAACAGGTCCACCTGAGCCAATTGAATCTGAGGGCTGTAAAACCGGAAGAGCGGTTCTCCGACTTTGACGTGCTGGCCGGTCTTCTCGACAAACAGCTTTTCGACGTAGCCGTCAGAGCGAGCGCTGACGATCGTCAGAAGAGATTCGTCATATTCCACAACGCCGACGCCGCGGATGGTACGCGAGAGAGCCTGGGACCTCACCATTTCGGTCTTAACGCCGCTTCGCTGGATCTTGTCGAGACTGACCTTGACGGTGTCGTTATCATCGACCTCATCGGCATAGACTGGGATGTAGTCCATGCCCATCGAATCCTTCTTCGGCACCGGAGACGTGTCAGGCAGCCCCATAGGGTTGCGGTAATAAAGAATTTTTCGGCCGTCTTCAGCCGCCGTCTGCGCGCCATTAGCGCCCGCCGAAACCGGTTCAGCGTGCTGCAAATACCAATAGCTCCCGGCTGCGCCGGCCATGAGGCCAGCAGCCAGGATCGTCAAATACATGAACTTCTTCATAAGGCGTCTCCAAATCCTGGTTCAGAAACCTGCATGAGGGCAGGAGAGAACGGATCAGTTCGCGTGGCGCGAGCGGATTCTCGCGCGATGCAACACGGATCAATCAGGATTCAGACGCGGGGCGGCGGTGATGGGGGGAAGTGGATAGGCGGCTTCGCGGTCTCCTCCGAAAGTCTAAGCTTCTCGGAGACGCGGCCGCCTAGCGACGCCTGGAGGACCCAGGGAGGGTAGCGAATACGCTGAAGCACTTGAGGAGACAACCCGACATTTTCGAGCAGCCGTCCATGTGACCTTCACATGCTACTCCGCCCGCACAATCGTCGAGACCGACCGAGAGGCTGACAGGCTCCTGCGAAAATGCGGACGCGCTAAATGCCCCAATCGGCGACCACGTGACCGAAATGGCGATTAAAGCAACAATAAGAGAGCGGATCTTGAGCATAGCGGCCGTTAATAAATAGGATCGAGTCCATATGCCGTCAATAGCATATCTAAGGTGCTTCACTGCAACAGAATTACTAGCCGGTCGGCCCTTTCCTAAGGCCGACCGGCCTTCGAAACGTTGATCTAACGTTCAGACTGTTCGGTTTCAGTCTGTCGCGTCTGTTTCGGACCCGGACAGACAGCAGAGCCACATTTTCCTAAGTTGTGATAAACGTTGTGGTGCGCAAATGCTGCGTCCGGCGCCATACCTGCAGCAACAACCGCTGCTGCGAACATGGCAATCGCAAGTGACTTTTGCATAGTCACTCCTTTGAGCGTCTAGAGGTTTCGCGTGTCGGATAGGCAACGGCCATCGGACCATCCTGCGACTGGTTCGACCCAAAAGGGTGCTCAAACGAGGCGATATGTACGAGGAGGAGGTATCGGAGGGGCAGTTGCGACGCTCAGCGACTGTGAAAATGCTGTGGGGCGCAGAAAGGCGACCGTAGGAGGTCTAACCAGAGCTAGATCGGTCGACAAGCCAAAGGAAGTACATGGACCCCAGCACACCACCGGCACGACGCAAGGTTCGCCGCAGATGTCACACTGCGCGCAGTCACCTTGGAGATTGCCTGCGATGACAAAATTTGCTTCTGAACCTTCAACAAGCGCATGTGAGGGGATCAAACCCATCACTGCGAACATCATAAAGATCGCCGCCACTAGCGAACTTTGCCTTGAACATGACTGACCGACCATAACGCCAGTCTTATCCAAACGCTAAAAACGTCAAGGCACCGATGATCAAATATTTGGCATCGATAGACCGGGATGGCTCTGCGCTCGGGTCTCATTCCTCATATGATGAGCAAGCGTATTGCTGCCCCGATGGTCGACGGCGTTGTCTTGGCACTACTTGTCTCTCCTGCCCTCTTCGCCTTCCGTTGCGGCTGATCTTTTAGAGAGGCGCGATAGCGCTCCGGTCAGGACCGTACAAGGAAGCATCCTACTTTTTGCCCCGATTGGACTCGTGTCGCAGCCTACGGAAACGAGAACTGAGGGTGGGCGCTTGTTGCCAATACGGAATTGGGTTCTTGCAGCTTTCATCGTGATAATCACAGCCGGCTGTTTGGCTGGACTGTCTATGCGTTCCTGAGCGCACTGGGTCTGACAAAAGAGGGCGCCGGACTATAGCCGACGCCCTCCTCACATTTCCTGGTTCTGTCCCCTGAGACAGCTAGCCTTTACATTTTGTCATGCCCTTCATCGCCATCATGGCGTCGGCCTCGGAGCCATAAATCCCCATCATGCTGAACTTTTCGGTCTCGCTCGGTGCGGTTTTCGAGACCGAGCACTTCTTGGTCGTCTTGTCGAACATTACGTGGAACTCGGCTGCGTAAGCCGGGACCGCAAACGCCCCGATCAACATGGCTGCTAGCAGATACTTTTTCATGGGGGCTACTCCTAAGAAATCCCCCTGAAGGCAGGATTGCCACAGAGGGCGGCGGGGAGGCTGCGCTACTTCCTGCGCTTCCGCAAGGCGAGACGACATCAAAGCTTAGTGAGAAGTTCGAAAACGGCGGCCTGGTGTGGTTACTTGTTTACTCGATCCAGCCTAGCTCTCGCGCCTTGTGGCGAGCTGCCCGAACGGCGTCAGCGCGAAACGCAGCAGCGGATGGGCTCGTGACGCTGGCTGGTAGCCAACTGCGCGTCATGATGAGGTGAGGCGTGCCCGCGTCTTTCTCATAGGTCACGGCGCAGTCGGTACCCGGCCTCGTTATGACGATGCTTTGCCCTATAACCTCTACCGAGAGGACATCCATAGCACCAGCTTACTAACTCTCAGCGGATTCTAGGGAACAATTCATGGCTCTTAAACCGAGTAACTTGGGGAAGCCCTGGCTAAGCGCAGTCGGGGCTTCTTTTCGGCAGCCCGCTAGGCTAAGCTTTCAAAGCAGGTAGCCTGCGTCATGAAGATGTTCCTTTGGCCCCGCTCCTATCCTTGATCCGGCGGGGCTTTCTTTTGCTACAAAGAAGGGGCCGGAGCGGCGCGCACCGTCGCGATTTCTTCCGAGCCTTGGATACCTAGAGAGGGCGTTCCACCCGTCCTGAACAGAGCTCATCGCGACGGGGGAGGAGTTGACTTAGCCAGTCAAGCGCCAGCGCAGAGGCCTCGTGCCCGGTAGGCTTTTGAGCCCAAGCTGCAGCAAAACGATCGACGCACCTACCGCCATCTCCCGATACAACGCCATTTACGACATCATTGAAACCTGTTATTAGGTTTTATGGTTGCGTATAAGAGAAACCAGGCCGCGGAGGCCATTTCGGCGGCGATCGGTCAAGGGCCGGTTCCCAGCGGCCCTTTGCGCACAGAGATGAAGCGTCTCTTGGACACTGATCGGAGCCTTGACATCGTTCCCGGCGCTAATGACCCCGAGTACGCCAACTACGCCTTCTACAGCGGCGAAGCGCCGGGTCGGGGGATTGAGGTGTGGTTCTCAGAGTACGAGATCTTCGCGCTCCGTCTGGGATTGAACTTGATGGAGCATGGCTGGCCACAGGCCACGGCTATTTCAATCCTCCGCTGCGCGCGCCCGGATCTAGAGCAAGCACATTCTCAAATCTTGCAATGGAATGCGACCGAGCTGTTCGATCAGAAAAAGATTCTAGAAGCTGCGCAACCCGGCACCCTCGCCGTATGGACCACGCGTCCGGTTCATCTCGTGATCGCCTCCCGGAAAGGCCGACCACGAGATCAAAGTTCGGACGAAACAAGAGAGATCGTGGTTCTTGAGGACGACGAGCTTATGCCGTTCCTGCGTCGGGAAGCTGGCATCTCATACACGATGGTTGAGCTGACCCGAATGGCGCACGACCTGAACACGGCACTGGCAAAAACAAGGCCGAGTAAACGTGGAAGGGGCAGTTCATGACTCTTCCCGAGAGCAATCGCCCTCGACGGTCGGCACAAGCGGCGACGTGGTCGCGCCAGCCATCCTCGCGTTCCAACGCCGCGGAACTCACCCGATAGGATCCACGATGAAAAAACCGCTGAAACAATCTCACACATTAAGAACCCAAGATCAGGTTTCTGCTTGCGGGCTGGCAGCGAAGCTGCCGTGGATGGTGGAGATGCTGCCCCCGGCATCCCTCAAGGCTGCCAAGCGGAATGCGCGCGTCCATAATAAAGCCCAGGAAGAAGCAGTCGCGAATTCGGTGCTCCATTTCGGGGTGATAAAGCCCGTCGTCATCGACGAGCAGAATCGGATCGTCGCCGGTCACGTCGTATGGCAAGCAGCGAAGAAGCTCGGACTGAAGCGGATCCCGGTCATTCGGGTTTCGCACCTGTCGGAAACAGAACTTCGCGCCTATGCGCTCGCCGATAATCAGCTCGCGACCAAAAGCGCCTGGGACATTGAGATTTTGTCACTCGAACTCGGTGAACTTGAGCTGGCGCTGCCGGAACTCGGCCTCGATCTCTCGATCACCGGCTTCGAGCCGGCCGAGATCGACGCGGTGTTCGACACCGTCGCCGAAATTGCCGCTGATCCCGCGGATGAGGTCCTAGAGCCTATCGAAGGACCAGCCGTGTCACGGGCAGGTGCTGTCTTCGCATTGGGCAACCATCGGCTTCTGGTCGGCGATGCGCGGGATGACGCGGCCTTCGCGCAGCTCATGGACGGTGAGGTCGCGGAGATGGGCATCCATGATCCACCCTACAATGTTCGCATTCAGGGCAATGTCGGCGGTCGCGGCCGCATCAAGCGCCGGGAGTTCATGTGCGCGTCCGGCAAAATGACCAGTCCCCAGTTCGAAGGCTTTTTGACGGATACGCTGCGTCAGTGCGCTTACCATTCGATCGACGGCGCCATCCATTACGTGTTCATCGACTGGCGTCATGTAGCCGAACTTACGGCCGCCGGCGCCGTGGCGTTCGACGAGCTCAAGAATATGTGCGTCTGGGTCAAAAGCACCCCGGGCATGGGCAGCTTCTATCGCAGCGAGCATGAGCTCGTCTTCGTCTTCAAGCATGGCCAAGCCCCCCATTTGAACAATTTCGGACTGGGGAGCGGGGGACGCAACCGCTCTAATGTGTGGCGCTATGCCGGCGTGAATACCTTCCGCGCCGGGCGCATGGATGAGCTCAAGATGCACCCGACGGTCAAGCCGGTCGCCATGATCGCCGATGCCATGCGCGACTGCTCCCGCCGTGGATCGATTGTCCTCGACGCCTTCGCGGGCTCCGGGACGACCATCATCGCCGCCGAACAGACCGGGCGGCGGGCCTTCTGCCTGGAGATCGACCCGCGCTACGCCGACGTGGCTATCCGCCGGTGGCAGAAGCTCTCGAAGCGGGACGCGATCCTCGTCGATACCGGTGAGACGTTTGACGAGCTCGCCGGCGCGGCCGGCCAAGCCGACCCATCTGCCAATGGGGGCGCAAATGAGTAAGGCAAAGCGCCCGGGAGGGCCTTCAAAGCCTCGAAAGACCCCAACCGGTGACTACCCCGTCGGCTATTGCCGGCCACCGGAGGCAACGCAGTGGAAGCCTGGCCAAAGCGCCCATCCCGCCGGGCGGCCGAGGGGCTCCAAAAACGAGGACACGATTGTCAGGGAGGTTATAAATCGAAGGGTCGCTCTGAGCCTGGGCGGCAAGGTTCGAAAGGTGAGCCTACTCGAAGCGGTGTGGACCAAGATCGCCGATGACGCTCTTAAGGGCAATGCGAAAGCTCAAGCACTCATCCTGAACCGCTCGCGCTTACTAGAGGCCGCGCCAGGCGAGCGCGTGATGCGGGAAGACGACGAGAAGGTCCTGCAGTCCTATTTGCGGCAGGTCGCGGCCGAAATCAAAGCCGCAGAGGAACATTCATGATGCCTATCGATCCTTTGGACGCGCTGGATGCGGCACTGCGCTCAAATTTCCGACTTTTCGTGGAACGCTGTTTTGTCCACCTCCATCATGGAGGGGAGTTCCTCCCAAACTGGCACCACCAGGCCATTGAGCATGCGCTCGGACAAGTCCTGCGAGGCGAGATCACCCGTCTGATTATAAATATCCAGCCGCGCTCTCTTAAGTCGCTGATCGTGTCGGTTGCCTATCCCGCTTTCGTGCTCGGACATGATCCCAAGAAGAAAATCTACGTCATTAGTTACGGCAACGAGTTGGCGGACAGGCACTCCAGTGACTTCAATTCAGTCGTCACGTCCGATTGGTACCAACGCGTTTTCCCCAACATGAGGATTAAAAAGGCGCTCGGAAATGAGGTCACCACCACCGAGCGTGGCTATCGCAGGTCGACCACGGTGATGGGTTCGCTCACCGGCATGGGCGGCGACTTGTTCATTTTGGATGATCCGCAAAAAGCCGTCGATGCCCAATCAGAGGTTCGGCGTGACAACGTCAATCAGTGGTTCTCCAACACGCTTATCTCGCGACTGGATTCTAAAAAGACGGGTGCAATCATCGTCGTTATGCAACGGGTCCACATGAACGACTTGTGTGGATTCCTCACCGAGGCAACGGATGATTGGAGCGTGCTGCGGTTACCGGCCATCGCCGAAGAGGACGAGCGCATTCCGATCGGCGTGAACAAGTTCCATCATCGGAGGGCTGGTGATGTGCTTCATCCGGCTCATGAATCGATAAAAGAACTGAAGAATCTCCAGAATATTATGCCCCCGGAGACTTTCGACGCGCAATACCAGCAGCGACCGGTGCCCGTAGGCGGGGCAATGATAAAGCGCGAATGGTTGCGCTATTACGAGCCACATGAGCTTCCAGAACGAACACACCGCTCCAAGGTGTTTTTGAGCGTTGACACTGCATCCAAAGACGGCGCGATGAACGATTGGTCGGTTTGCACCGCTTGGCTGTTTCACGCCCCCATCTACTATCTGCTCGGGTTAGTACGCGGTCGTTTTGAGTACCCGCAGTTGCGCGAAATAATCATCGCAGAGGCCAAGCATTATAAGCCACGCATCGTGCTGATCGAGGATGCACATACCGGAATCGCGCTCGCCCAGGAGCTTAAGAAGACGCTGAACAGGGCCGTGAAGCCCGTGCCTGTTGAGCGTGACAAGGTCGGCCGAATGTATGTCCAGCAGGAGAAGTTTTTCGCAGGCCACGTGCGCTTTCCCAGGGGCGCCCCATTCTTACCCGAGCTCGAGCGCGAGCTTCTGGCTTTTCCCAATGGCCCCCATGACGATCAGGTCGACAGCATTAGTCAGGCACTGAATCACAGGCTCTCGACCTATACGCTGGATAATATTTAAGACCGGGATCGATCGCTTCGAGCCGAGACGCGGCGTCAAACACATGCGGCCAGACAACGACAATCAGATCCCGCGGGATCATTTTATGCCGAAGCCCAATCCATGGCGCTGGGTGGGGCTGGCTCTCTTCTTCGCCGCGCTGGTTGCCTTCCTTGTGGCAATCGTCCGGCAGTCCCCAAGGTCCACACCAGCTTCGGCGTGGCGGACACGTTGTGGCGCGGCACACATAGCGTTCTGCCAGACCTTCCCCGATCAGTGTGCTGCCGACATCTTGGCTGTCGACCGTAAGCTTTGCGCAAAACCTCCCTGCATTGCAGCCGTCGTCTCGTTCTATGGCCGAAGATTCGACTGGACTTCAGCGCCACACAGAGCGTGCATGCTGCTGACGCAATGACGGACGGAAGCCTCCGTCAGCGCCTTTCCCTGGCCTCCTGGCCGGGCTGTGGGCGGTGGAAGCGCCGGCAACGGACCGGTGCGCCACGATGGAGGCAACCATGTCCAAGTCCCAACCCGAAACCGCCAAACTCAGCGACGCGCAGCTCGTGATCCTCAGCGCCGCGGCTCAACGCCCAGACGGATCACTCCTGCCCCTGCCGGAGAAGTTGGCTTCCAAGGGCGCTGCTCAAAACAGAGTCATGATCGAGATCCTGTGCAAACGGAAACTGGCTGAAGAAAGTCCGTCCAAGAATGCCGCACCCGAATGGCGTCGCGACAAGGAGGGTCGTCCACTTGGCCTGTTTATCGCAAAGAGCGGGCTCCTTGCCCTCGGCATCAACGAGACGGAGGAGACCAAGCCCTCGCAGGCGCCGGCAAGCATGCCGCGGCAACGCAAGACGGCCGCGAAACCGCGCCGCAAGGCCCGGAAGGCTTCTGTCGCCAAGTCTAAGGAGCCGGCAGCGCCTTCGCAAAGCAAGCAAGAGGCTGTGATCAAGATGCTGCGCCGGAAGTCGGGCGCACCATCGACGACATCGTCGCGAGACCGGATGGCAGAG
>NZ_LPWD01000061.1 GCF_001723295.1 Methyloceanibacter marginalis | reverse complement strand
CCGTTTTGATTGGGCCCCTGAGCCTGCCCCTGCCCGTTCCATGGCTGCTGCTGCGCGGCACCGTAAGGGTCTTGCTGAGGGTAAGGATCCTGCTGCGCGTATGGGTCTTGCTGTGCATAAGGGTCTTGCGCATACGGATCGGCTTGTGGCTGTCCGTACTGCGCGCGACGGAAGGATCGTAAGGCTCGTCTTCCCGATAGGGTCGCCTTGTGGCGGTCCATATGGATCGTCCTGGCGCGCGTACTGATCGCCCGGCGGCGCGTAGGGATCGCCCTGTCCTGCATAAGGATCGGCGGGCTGGCGTTCGTCGCCCCATTGTTCGGCGCCGTCCGTCGCCCATTGATCGGCGCCCGGCGCGCCCGGCAGGGGCGGAACGGCTGCCGGGTCTTGCGCGTCCGCGCTCTCGTCAGGGAGCGACGCGAGATCTTGTGCCGCGCCGGCATCGCCGTCCGACGGGATGTCTTGAATTGCCGGCGGGTCGCCTGCGCTTTGGGGCGCGGCCTCTTCCGTCACCGTCTCGAAGTCCGGAATGTCCTTATTCCCGGCGTCCTTCTCGTCGGCGACCTTCTCATCGGTGTCGTCTTCGCGCGGCTGGGAGATCGCCTGCTCGTAGGCGAGCGAGCGCTTGACCTGCGCCTCGGTCTTCGGCTTTTCGATGGGAGCCGAGTTCAAGACCATCCACACCGCGCCCAAGGCGATCGCGCAGACGGCCACGAGGGAAAAGATCAGCTTTTTGATCGTAGGGTCTCCCTGATCGAGGACGCCATTAGGCGGAGAAAAGGCGGCAATAGCGTGTCTTTAGGCCGGGATTGTCGCCGCGTTAAGCCTAATTTTCCGTGAACTTGCACGCGGGCGCAACCCTCTGTGGAAGCCTCAAGTTGGAAGCGCCGAAGCCCTGGGCAGCGTCTCGTACCGGCGGCTAAGATGCCGCGCGAAACAAACCGTGAGAACGAAGCATCCCATGCTGACCTATACCGAGCACGACAACGCTCAAGCCGTCGAGATCAGCCTCAGCGGCCGCGTCTCGACCGAAGAGTTCGACCGCGTCGCGCAAAAGCTCGAGGCCTTCATCGCCCGCCACGGCCGGGTGCGCGTGCTCGAGGAGGTCAAGGACTTCGAAGGCATGGATGCCGCGGCCTGTGGCACGACGTCAAGTTCAGCTTCCGGCATCTGAAGGATTTCAGCCGCATCGCCGTCGTGGCTAACCCGGAGATCCATAATCTCTGGTCGAGCCTCGTCTCGCCTTTCATGGAATGCGAGGTCGAGCATTTCGCCCCGGATCAGATCGAGGAAGCGCGCAACTGGCTGATGTGGCCGGAAGGCGCGGCCGATGTCTGAGGGAGCGGCCCGCTAACCGTTCGGCGTTTCGCCCGGCGCAGGAGGTGCGGTCGTCTGGATCGACTCCAGATAGGCGATGATGGCGTCGACATCGTTCGGCATGAACACGAAGATCGGCATTTCCGGATGGCCGGAGACGATGCCCTCGGCGAGCGATTCGGCCAAGTCCGAGACCGGATATTTGCTGGACAGCGTCCGGAAGGGCGGCGCGTCCGGATTAGGCTGTCGCCCGTCACGCCGACCGCGTGACACCGTGAGCAACTCTCCCGGACAAGCACCTCGCCTTTGTCGGTGAGCCCCTTGTCCGCGGCAATCGCCGGCGACAGGAGCCCGCTTGCGAGCAAACCCAACGCCATGATCACCCCGCGCGCGCAAACCTGCATTCCGCGACCTCCCTCATCCCAAGAACCAGAACAGGTCTCGTAGCTCACGCGCCGTCGCCCGCACTGATCTAGGTCAACGGCAGCGGCGCAGGCGCAAATCAGGGGTACACAATCAGGATCCCGTCAGGAATCAGGATCTCAAATGACATCAGGTCTCAAATAACAATGGCCGCGGAGAGGTTTCGCGCCCCTCGTTGCGGCCATAAAAATCTTCCTGTCACGCCCGGGACGGCCGGGCGTCCAAAAATCTTCAAGTGGTCCGAGACGGCCTCGCGACTCGAGGCCCGGCTCTTTACGCTAGTGCTGCGGCTCGTGTCTCAGCCGCTCCATTTCATCCTTCAGACGCAGTTTTTGACGCTTCCATTCCGCGAGCTTGAACTCGTTGGCCGTCGGCCTTCCTTGCTCTTCTTCGATTTTTCGGTCCAACGCGCGGTGCCTGTGAGACAACTCAGTGAGGTGTGCGTCTAGCGCCATATCAGAACCTCCAAAGTCAATTGTCACGGCAGGTAGTCTGTCAAATTGCCGGCCGCTTGTCTAATGCCTGGGTGTTGATGAAGGCGTCCGCCGCACGCATCCCGCGCAACGAGGGCAGCCCGCGTTCAGACCTTGCACCGTCCGGCGTTCAGCCAGATACTCCGCCCCGATACGGGAAAGGAGGGGGGACGCCCGATGGAAAGCGAGGAGATTCGCGAGCTTCGGGCTGTGTTGAGCAGGCTCAAGCAGGAGCACCGGGACCTGGACAGCGCCATCAACGCGCTGGAACATTCCGGCCGCGCCGACGCTTGCAGCTTAAGCGCCTCAAGAAGAAGAAGCTCTTTCTGCGGGACGAGATCTCCCGGATCCGAGGATCAGCTCCTCCCCGACATCATCGCCTGACCTTGCGGTCCGCGGCCATGAGAATGCCGAGCCCCAAGAGACCGCCCGCGATCTCGAGCCCCAGATAGACCAGCAGAAGCAGGCTCGGCGCCCGTCGACGACGAGGCTGAGCACGCGCCCGATCGCCAGTGAAAAGGCGAAGAAAATCCCCCAGATGACCGCCGTGCGCTGCCAGGACGGGGTGAAGGCGGCAATCGCCCAGAACACGGCCGCCCCGAGATAGAGGCACATCAGCGCCCGGAACACATGGACCTGGTCCGTGCCCGACACCGTGATGTCGAGGACCTGGGGCAACGTCGCCCCGGGTCGCAATCCATAGTTCAGCGCGATGGGCACGATCAGAAACACGAGCAGCAGGAGGTAGAGCCGCATCAGCGTGCTGCTCGGCGGCGACGGGGGTGGGCCTTCTGAGCGGTCTTGGGGCATGGGTCCTCGCGGGCTGACGTCGAGGCCCTAACGCAGCCGAATCGCGCCAAAATCGCAAGGGGGACAAGCCCGAGACGCGTCTTGCCAAGGAATAGCGCGTCCCTATAATCGCGCGCTTTCCTCGAACCGGCCCTTTTTCCGGCCAGATCCCTCCCATGAGCGAAAGCACCAGCGATGCGAAGCCTGCCGTCGGCATCATCATGGGCAGCCGCTCGGACTGGCCCACGCTGCAGGCGGCCGCGGACGTGCTCGACACCCTGCACGTGCCCTACGAGACCAAGGTGGTCTCCGCCCATCGCACTCCCAACCGGCTCTACGAGTACGCCGCGAGCGCGCGCGAACGCGGGCTGAAGGTGATCATCGCCGGGGCCGGCGGCGCCGCGCATCTGCCCGGCATGACGGCCTCCATGACGGAGCTGCCGGTGCTTGGCGTGCCCATCGAGAGCAAGGCTCTCAAAGGTCTCGACAGCCTCCTGTCCATCGCCCAGATGCCGGCAGGCGTGCCCGTGGGCACGCTGGCCATCGGCAAGGCCGGCGCCACCAATGCTGGCCTGCTCGCCGCCGGCATTCTCGCGTCGCCGATGAGGCCCTCGCCACGCGGCTTGCCGCCTGGCGCGCGGAGCAGACCGCTTCGATCGGCGAGACGGTTGAGGACGATGGCTGACGCGCCGCTCCCGCCGGGCAGCACCATCGGCATTCTCGGCGGCGGCCAGCTCGGCCGCATGCTCTCGGTTGCCGCGAGCCGGCTGGGACTCAAGACGCACATCTATAATGCCGAGCCGGATGCCCCGGCCTTCGATGTCGCCGCGAAAACGACCGTCGGCGCCTATGACGACCCGGAGGCGCTCGCGCGCTTTGCCAAAAGCGTCGGCGTCGTCACCTGCGAGTTCGAGAATATCCCGGCGAAGTCCTTGGAGATCGCCGGCCGCGAATCGCATGTCTATCCGCCGCCGAAATCCTTCGAGGTGGCCCAAGACAGGCTGGTGGAGAAAGACTTCGTGAGCGGGCTCGGCATCGCGGTCGCGCCCTATGCCGCGGTGGACAGCCTCGGCGACCTCAACGAGGGACTTGCCAGGGTCGGGACCCCTGCCCTGCTCAAGACGCGGCGCTTCGGCTATGACGGCAAGGGCCAGGTGCCGATCCATACGTTGTGCGAGGCCGCGACCGCCTGGGAGGCGATCGGCGAGGCGCCGGCGGTGCTGGAAGGCATGGTCGCCTTCGAGCGCGAGCTCTCGGTCGTTGCCGTACGCGGCCAGGATGGCGAAACGCGCTTCTACGACGTGGTCGAGAACGTCCATCGGGGCGGCATCCTGGCCACGAGCCGGGTCCGGCCGGGATCTCGGGAACCACCGAGTACGAGGCCCGGAAGATTGCAGGCCAAATCGCCCAAAGCTTGGGCCATGTGGGCGTATTGTGCGTGGAGCTGTTCGAGCGAGGCGGCGAGACACCCCATCTGGTGGTCAACGAGATCGCCCCGCGGGTGCATAATTCCGGGCACTGGACCCTCGATGCCTGCCTGGTGAGCCAGTTCGAGAACCATGTCCGGGCGATTTGCGGCTGGCCGCTGGGGGACGTGGGCCGCCACAGCGACGCGGCGATG
>NZ_LPWD01000060.1 GCF_001723295.1 Methyloceanibacter marginalis | reverse complement strand
CGGTCCTGTCGACCGAGTCGGCGGATGACTTGGCATTGCGGTCGGCCGCGGGCCCATCGCGCCCTTGAGCCGCCGAGTGTCTCGACGAAGGCAAGCGCGTCCATATAGTCCTCAAGGCACAGCATGGACGGCGTGTTGATGGTGGAGCCTTCGAACAGATCCTCCATCACCTTGCCTTTGTTCGTCATGCGGAACAGCTTCGGCAAGGGCCAAGGCGGCGTGTAGCTTTCCAGCCGCTCGATGGCGCGCGGGGACAGGATCAGCATGCCATGCTGCGCCTCGCCGCCCAGCACCTTCTGCCAGGAATAGGTCGCGACATCGAGCTTGCGCCAGTCGATATCTTGGGCGAACACGGCCGAGGTCGCATCGCAAATGGTGAGGCCTTCGCGGTCGCCCGCGATCCAATCCGCGTTGGGCACACGCACGCCCGAGGTGGTGCCGTTCCAAGCGAACACCACGTCGCGGCTGAAATCGACTTGGCTGAGATCCGGCAACTCCCCGTACGGCGCGGTCAGCGCCCGGATATCGGCGATCTTGAGCTGCTCGACGATGTCGGTCACCCAATCGCTGCTGAAGGCTTCCCAGGCGAGCACGTCGACGCCGCGCGGGCCGAGCAGCGACCACAGCGCCATCTCCACCGCGCCGGTGTCGGACGCGGGCACCAGGGCCACGCGATAGCCGTCCGGCAGCTTGAGCAGCGCGCGCGCTTGTGAAGCGCCGCCTCGATACGCGCCTTGGTCTCCGGCTGGCGGTGATTGCGGCCGAGCAGCGCGCCCTTGAGTGCGTCGAGCGACCAGCCTTTATGCTTGGTGCAAGGGCCGGAGGAGAAGCGCGGATTTTCGGGCCGGCGGTTCGGCTTTGCTGGCAGAGTCATGAGCAAGACATGCTTGGCGGCAAACGCGCCGTCAAGTGCTGCACGGGGTAGCGCGGGACAAGAGGCAGTCCCCCTCCCCCTTTAGGAGGAGGAACTTGTTCGCAAGCCCACAAGAAAAAACCGCCCGTCGCGAGGACGGGCGGTAAGGCTGACAGTCTGGTGTGGTGGATGGGTTATTTAAAGGCGACCGGCATCGGCGCGGCAGTCTGATGCCCCAGTTTCCAGCGCACGCCGAACATCAGGTCGTGCGAGGTGATGTCGTTGATGTCGAGGCCCGCGTAGGAGCTGGAGTTGTCGTAAGCCGTGACGCGGCCGCTCCGTGCATCGCCGAGATCGAGATAGCGATAGGACAGATCGAGCGTGACCGACGGATTGACCTCGTAGGCGAGACCGCCATAGAAGGCCCAGGCGAAATTCGTCTCCGTATGGTCGGCGCCGTAAGCGACACCGAGGTTCGGCACGTTGACGTCTTTCAGGCCGAGAACTGAGACCGAGGCGACACCGATACCGCCGCCGACGTAAGGCGTGATGCACCAGACAGTGGGAAGATCGATATAGGCGTTGGCCAAGCCGACCCAGCTCTCGATGTCGGCGGTGTATTCGTTGGTGCCCGGTAGGAAGGTCCCATCGGTGGAATTTGAGGCACGGCTGAACGTGCCGTTGCCGCCCGGATAGCGGTCCTGGGCGATGAACAGCGACTTGCCCCGATATTCGCCGGTGGCATCGAAGCGCAGCCAAGAGTTCCACTGATAGCCGACGCCGATACCGAAGAACGGCGTGCTCTTGATGTCCTCGTGGAACACCTCGAAGTCGTTGAACTGGAAGAGTTCGCTGCTGATGTCGCCGACAACCGGATTGGCGGCGCCGATGAAACCCTTGAAGTAGACCGGGCCGGTGCAGCCGATGCACGGCTCAGGCAGCGGCGGAGGCGGCGGAAGGCCGAGATCGGCCGCGTTGGCGACAGCCACCGGCGCCATGGCCAGGGCGGTCGCAAGAATGATTGAACGTGTCTGTCCCATCTGATTATCCCTTCTGACTGCAGCCTTTGCGGTTCGGGCCTTGCGGGGCTGAAAGCGCGCTAGCTGTCTCGTCTGGGGACTATCGGCGGGATTGGTTAACGGACCCCTAAAGCGGGTCTCAAGTTGGGACAGGCGTGGCCGAACGGCCACGGCTACACATAACCAATTGAATTACATGATGTTTTTGAAACCAGGTGTGACCGCTAGGCCGCGGCGGCGTCCGACAAGGCATGCACGATGTCGGAAACCACGGTCTTGACCAGGCCCTCGTCGTCGCCTTCGGCCATGACCCGAATCACCGGCTCCGTGCCGGAGGGGCGGATCACCAGCCGGCCCGCAGTGCCGAGCCTGGATTTGCCGTCATTGATGGCCCGCTGCACGCCGAGATTGTCGAGGGGCTGGCCGTCCTTGTAGCGCACATTCTCCAGGATCTGCGGCAGCGGCTCGAAGCGGTTGCAGACCTCGCTCACGGGCTTGCCGCTCTGAACCACCACGGCAAGGATTTGCAGGGCCGTGACCAGGCCGTCGCCCGTGGTTGAAAAGTCGGACAGCACGATATGGCCGGACTGTTCGCCGCCGACGTTGTAGCCGTGCTGGCGCATATGCTCGACCACGTAGCGGTCCCCGACCGGGGTGCGGGCGAGCCCGAGCCCGAGATCCGCCATGTAGCGCTCGAGCCCGAGATTGGACATCACCGTGGCCACCACGCCGCCGCCGGCAAGCCGCCCGCGCCGGAGCCAGAACTCGCCGATGACCGCCATCAGCTGATCGCCGTCGATGATGCAGCCCTTCTCGTCCACGATCACCACCCGGTCCGCGTCGCCGTCGAGCGCGATGCCGATATCGGCGCGCACCTCCTGCACTTTGCGGATCAGGTTCTGCGGGGCGGTGGAGCCGCAATCCTTGTTGATGTTGAGACCGTTCGGATCGACCCCGATCTTGATGACCTCGGTGCCGAGTTCCCACAGCGCCTCGGGCGCCACCTTGTATCCGGCACCATTGGCGCAATCGATCACCGCGCGGATGCCGTCGAAGCGCAAATTGCGCGGCAAGGTGCGCTTGGCGAACTCGATATAGCGCTCACGTGCGCTTTCGATGCGGGTGGCGCGTCCGATGCGCTCGGCACTGGCGAGCAGCGCCGTCGTATCGCCCTCCATCAGCGCCTCGATCTCGGATTCCTGCTCGTCCGAGAGCTTGTAGCCATCCGGCCCGAACAGCTTGATGCCGTTGTCGATATAGGGGTTGTGCGAGGCGGAGATCATCACGCCGAGATCGGCGCGCAGCGAGCGCGTGAGCATCGCCACGGCCGGCGTCGGCATCGGTCCGAGCTGGAACACGTCCATGCCCACGGCGGTGAAGCCGGACACGAGCGCCGACTCGATCATATAGCCCGACAGGCGCGTATCCTTGCCGATCACCACCCGATGGCGATAGGAGCCGTTGGTGAAGAGCTTGCCGGCGGCCATGCCGACCTTGAGCGCCACCTCCGAGGTCATCGGATACGAGTTGGCGCTGCCACGGATTCCGTCCGTGCCAAAAAACTTACGAGCCATCCCGGTTATTCCCCCGTCTGCGCCGCCAGGCGGTACCCTCGTTCGAACTCACCCGGCTTAACATCGGATTATGCTCCCGGCTTGGGCGAGATGCGTTCAAAAAATGTAAGCAAAGATTACATCCCATCCCAGATCGGGCGCCGATTTCCCTTAATTTTCAGTACCAAACATGCTTGCGCGCCAGACTGCAAGGGCTTGGCGGCTGCCGGCCACGTCGTGCACCCGCAGGATCTGAACCCCTTGGGCGGCCGAGGCGATGGCGGCCGCGTGGCTGCCCGGCTCGCGGGATTTCGGGTCCTTGTTTTGGCCGAGCCCGCCGATGAAGCGCTTGCGCGAGGCCCCGACCAGAAGCGGCACGCCGAGCCCGTGGAACAGGCTGAGATTGGCGAGCACCGCGAGATTATGGCCGAGCGTCTTGCCGAAGCCGAGCCCCGGATCGGCGGCGATACGCGCCCGCCCGATCCCGGCCGCCTCGCACGCCTCGATCCGCGCCTCCAGATAGTCGAACACCTCCAGCACCACGTCGTCGTAGGTGGGATTGTCCTGCATGGTCTTGGGCACGCCCTGGGCATGCATCAGCACCACGTCGAGCCCCTCCTCCGCCGCCACGTCGAGGCAGGCGGGATCATAGGTCAGCGCAGAAACGTCATTGAGGATTCTGGCGCCCGCTTTTGCCGCCGCGCGCGCCACCGCGCTCTTGCGCGTGTCGATGGAGATCACCGCAGGCGAGCCCTTGAGCTCCTCGAGCACCGGCACGACCCGGGAGAGCTCGTCGTCGTCGGCGACCGTGTCGGAGCCCGGCCGCGTGGACTCTCCGCCAAGATCGACAATCTCGGCGCCTTCCGAGGCGAGCTCGGCCGCATGGGTGACCGCGCCCTCGGTCTCGTCATAGAGCCCGCCGTCGGAGAAGCTGTCCGGCGTCACGTTGACGATGCCCATGAGCGTGGGCCGCGCGAGGCTGAGCCCCGCAAACGGTGGGCGCGGCGCCGTCACGCGCTCCAGCACCGCGCCGAGACCGGCGTCACGCGACTCCTCCAGCGCCTCGACGGACACGAGGCGCCGCTGCGAGCTGGCGGGGTCGCCTTCGATTACGACAGCAGCGGTGAAGGCGATCGGCCCGCCGGCCAGCGGCAACGCCAGACCGTCCTCGATCGCGGCCTCCGCCGGGGGTCCGTACAGAAACCCGATCGGCCTGAGATAGAGTTTTCCCTCTGCCATGGCTTCAAGCCTTTAGCATGAAAGCAACATGCCCGGCGAAAGGCCGGGCATGCGCAAAATTTATTCGTGACGCAAAGCCTAGGTGGGCTGAGGCTCCAGGCCGCCCGCATCCGGCTCCGGCGGCTTCTTGCCCCGGCCCGCCGTGGGCACCGCGGAGGCCGGCCCCGGACGCGGCGTGTCCTCGGTGACATCCTCGCGCACCGGCGGCTTGCCGTTGAGCAGGTCCTTGATCTCCTGCCCGCTCAGCGTCTCGTACTCCAGCAGCCCGCGGGCGATGGTGTGCAGATCGTCGAGATTCTCGGAGAGGATCTTGCGGGCACCTTCCAACCCTTCGTCGACGATGCGGTGGATCTCCTCATCGACGATGGTCTGTGTCTCGTCGGACAGGTTCTGCTGCCGCGCCACGGAATGGCCGAGGAACACTTCTTCCTCGTTCTCGCCGTAAGCCAGCGGCCCCAGCTTGTCGGACATGCCGAACTGGGTGACCATGGCGCGCGCGAGCTGCGTCGCCATCTTGATGTCGGACGAGGCGCCGGAGGTGACCTTGTCGTGGCCGAACACGATCTCCTCGGCCACGCGGCCGCCCATGGCCACGGCGATGTCCGCGTTCAGCTTGGCGCGGGTATGAGACAACATGTCCCGCTCAGGCAGGCGCATGACCATGCCCAGCGCCCGGCCGCGCGGAATGATGGTGGCCTTGTGGACCGGATCGGAAGCCGGCTGATGCAGCGCCACGAGCGCGTGTCCGCCTTCGTGGTAAGCCGTCAGCGTTTTCTCTTCCTCGGTCATGACCATGGAGCGGCGCTCCGCGCCCATCATGACCTTGTCCTTGGCGTCCTCGAACTCGTTCTGCGTGACGAGCCGCTTCGACCGGCGCGCGGCGAGCAGCGCCGCCTCGTTCACGAGGTTGGCGAGGTCCGCACCGGAGAAGCCCGGCGTGCCGCGGGCGATGACGCGCAAATCCACGTCAGGCGCCAGCGGGACTTTCCGCACATGCACTTTGAGGATTTTCTCGCGGCCGATGATGTCGGGACGCGGTACCACCACCTGGCGGTCGAAACGGCCGGGACGCAGCAACGCGGGATCGAGCACGTCGGGCCGGTTGGTGGCGGCAATGAGGATGATGCCCTCATTGGCCTCGAAGCCGTCCATCTCGACCAGCAACTGGTTCAGAGTCTGCTCGCGCTCGTCGTTGCCGCCGCCGAGGCCCGCGCCGCGGTGACGGCCGACCGCGTCGATCTCGTCGATGAAGATGATGCACGGCGCGTTCTTCTTCGCCTGATCGAACATGTCGCGCACGCGCGATGCGCCCACGCCGACGAACATCTCGACGAAGTCCGAACCGGAAATCGTAAAGAACGGGACATTGGCTTCGCCCGCGATGGCGCGCGCCAGCAGCGTCTTGCCGGTGCCCGGAGGACCGACGAGGAGCGCGCCGCGCGGAATCTTGCCGCCGAGCTTCTGGAACTTCTGCGGGTCGCGCAGGAACTCCACGATCTCTTGCAAATCTTCCTTCGCCTCGTTGACGCCGGCGACGTCATCGAAGGTCACGCGGCCGTGGCGCTCGGTCAGCAACTTCGCCTTGGACTTGCCGAAGCCCATGGCCCGGCCGCCGCCCGACTGCATCTGGCGCATGAAGAAGATCCACACCGCGATGAGCAGCAGCATCGGGAACCAGGAGATCAGCACGCCGAACAGCGACGGCACGTCCTCCTCGGAAGGCTTGGCGGTAATCTTCACGCCCTTGCTGTTCAGCTTCTCGACCAGGTTCGGATCGTTCGGCGCGTAGGTCTGGAAGTTGCGGCCGTCGCTGAAATGTCCGGTGATCTGGTTGCCGGCGATGGTCACATCCTGGACGTTGCCGCCTTCGACCTCCGAGAGAAGCTGCGAGAAGCTGATCTCGTTGCCGCGGACCTGTACGCCCGGGGTCTGAAACAGGTTGAAGAGTGCGACCAGGAGAAGGCCGATAAACACCCAGATAATGAAGTTACGGAAATTCGAATTCATAAACTGACCTGACGGCTTGATCTACGGCACGCGCCCACCCAGGCGTATGCCCCCGAAATTCTGGCGCAGAATGGCTTAGTAAGCCTTGTTAACATAGGAACCGGCACTTCTTTTGCCAAGTAAAGCTAACGGAAACAGGTGCACGCTTCCTCAATGGCCGGAGGCGCCCCCGGGCTCCCGTCACGCGCCCCTTCAGAGGGATCCCCAAAGGAAGGTCGCCCGGCAGTCAAGGCCGACTTCGTGGCGCGAGGAAGGCGCGGATTGAAGCGGTTTTTGATCGAAATCTGGAAGGCAGAGCAGCCTACCGCCGCGCCAGCAGCCAGGCAGCGCCCTGGCGGCCGGCCGCGGCAGGGACGGCGGCAGCGCCTGGCGCTCTTTCAGGGTTTTCAGGCCCTCTTCGCCTAAGGCCCCCACCGTGATGGGGGCGCTTTCGTGCGCCCCGAGCTCGATGCGGAAGCGATTGTCCCACAGCATACGCTCGCCAGGACCGAGTTCGAGTTCGGGAAGCCCTGCTTTTCGCATCTCGCGGAAGAACAGGAGCCGGCCGTGCCGCGGCGTGATTCGGCAGCCGCCCAGCGTGTGCGCCTTGTCCGGATCGGCTCTCAGCGCGACGAGCAAAGCCTCGAGCTTGGCGAGCCGTGACGGCTCGCTCGCCCCGCCCACCGTGAAGATGAGCCGGGCGAGCGCCCGGAGTGCGATCTCCTCGGCCGCCGAGCGCAGCGCCGCAAGGCCGATGACGGCGTAGCCCGCCGCGCTCGTCTCCGCGTGGCGGCCCAGGAAATCGTCGGTGGCCGCCTCGAGCGCGGCACGCGCGCGCGCAAGCGCCGCGCCGACAAGGCGATCGCTTCCGGCGTGAGCCCCAACCCGGCAAGGGCGTTCACGGCCCGCGCAGGCGCCCGCGCTCGAAGCGCGCATCCTGGTTACTGGGATCGGTGACGTAAGACAGGCCGGCCTCGTCCGCCGTCGCCACGAGGCGCGCTTTGGGGATATCGAGCAGC
>NZ_LPWD01000059.1 GCF_001723295.1 Methyloceanibacter marginalis | reverse complement strand
CATCCGCGGCTTCGCTTGGGGGTGGCGTCTGCGGCTCCCCCGGCGCGGCGACCGGGTCCGCTTCGCCTGCCGGCGGCTGCTCTAGCGCCGCGACACGTTCCTCGAGCCAGGCAAGCTCACTCTGCAACCCCGGGTCATTGGGGGACCGTTCCTTGAGGCGCGCCATGATCGCCCGAGCCTGCCGATACCCATCGAGCGCCTGTGCGTCCTTATCTTGCTCCTCCAGCGCGATGGAGACATGGCCATGGCTAAACGCGACGTCGCGCTGCCAATCGACATTGCTCGGATCGAGCTTGGCCAAGCGTTTCGCGATAGCCAAAGCGTCATCGTAGGATTCACGCGCAGCGGCAGGGTTCGCGCGCGCTCTCTGCGCGTTGCCAAGCTTGATGTGGAACAGCCAGAGATTGCGTTGCCCCCGCGCATTGCCGGGGTCCGCCTCGGCCAGGCGCTCGGCTTCGGCAAAGCCCTCCTCGTAAAGCTTCAAGGCTTCGTCGGCGTTCCCTTGCGCCAACAGCATGTCGCCAATATTGCTGCGGGCAAGAGCGACATCGCGCTGCCACTGGGCGTTGCCGGGCGCCGTCCCGGCCAAGCGCTCTCTGATGAGGAGGCTGTTCCGATAGGTTTCCAGCGCCTGCTCGGCTTTGCCTTGCAGCGCAAGCACGGTCCCGATCCGTTCATGGGACACGGAGAGATCGCGCTGCCATTCGGTGTTGGCGGCGTCTTTCGCGGCCAACCATTCGGCGACGCCCAGGCCATCCCGATAGGCCTCCAACGCCGCATCGAGTTTGCCCTGCGCCGTCAGCACGTCGCCGACTTTGTTGTAGGTGACGGAGAGAACGCGCCGCCATTCGAGATTGCCGAGGTCGACCTTGACCAGGCGCTCGGCGGTGGCGAGACAGTCCTCATAGGCTTCCAGCGCCTCCGCGAGCTTGCCTTGCGCTTTTAGAACGTCGCCGATCTGCTCGAGAGTCACCGACGTGAAACGCTGCAAGCTCGGGTTTGCCGGATCCGCATCCCGAATGGGGATCATGCGGTTGAGACTTGCCCGGTACCGAGCAAGCGCGGCGTCAAGATTGCCCTGTGCCTGGTAAATGCCGCCGAGCTGTTCGTTGGACACCGAGAGGTCGCGCTGCCACTCCACGTTGCCGGGGTCGGCCTCGACCAGCCGGTCTCTGATGGCGAGGCCATCTTGGTAGGCCTTCAGGGCCTCGGTGAGGTTGCCTGCGCCACCAGCACATTGGCGACCCTATCGTAGGCGAACGCGAGATCCCGCTGCCAGCGGGCATTGCCGGGGTCGGTCTCGACCAGCTTGGCAACGATTTTCCGCTTTGCCTCGTACGAGTCCATAGCGGCTGACAGGTCGCCTTGCGCCTTCAGAATATCGCCGATGCGTTCATGGGTGATGCCGAGGTCAAACCGCCAGGCCGCATTTTCCGGGTCGGCCTCGACCAAGCGCTCTCTGATATCGAGGTTGATTTGATGGGCCTCCAACGCCTCGGCGAGAAAGCCTTGCGTCACGAGCAAGTCGCCGACGTATTGTAGGAGGCCGAGAGATCGTGCCTCGCCGCATTGCTGGGGTCCGCCTCGGCAAGCCGGCCTCTGATGGCGAGGCTGTTTGATAGGCTTGCAACGCCCCGACGCGATCGCCTTGAGCCTCCAGCACTTCGCCGACGCGATCGTAGGATATCGACAGATCGCGCTGCCACTCCGCATTGCCGGCGTCCTCCTCGGCCAAGCGCGCGATGATGGCGAGCCCTTTTTGTGCCGCCTCTTCCTGCTTGGCCGTGTCGCCTTGCGCGGCATAGGTCGTCGCGAACTCATTGAACATGGCGGACTGAAGCCGCAGCAGGTCCGGATTGCCATCCGACCGCTGGGCGAGCTTCCCGATGGCCTCCTCGGCGGTGCCGAGAATCTTGCGCACGGTCTCGGTGCGCATGCCTTCTTGGTGGCGCAGCGCCTGGGCGATGTCGAAGATGAGCGAATTGGCGCCTTGCTTGGCGATGGCGAAGTTTCGCTCGGCCACGTCGCGCTGGGCAACGGCTTCGCGGCGGTTGATCTCGGCCCACACGGCGAGACCCGCCAGCATGATCGCCACGGCCGAAAGCCCGGCGATCCAACTGCGCTGTCGGCGGCGCCGGTCGCGCTCGGCGCGGCGGAAGATGTCGTCGGACGAGACGCCGAGGAGCCCGGCCACGACCTTGGCGAGCGCCAGGTTCTTGCCGTCGCCTTGCTCCCGGGCGTCCGCCGCAAGCAGCTCGACCGGCTCGGCGGTGAGCCGGCCATCATCATCCAGCTTGAACCTGAGGGAGGGCGGGAAGCATTCGAGGTCGGGATCGCCCGGCTTGCCGTCGACGATCAGCGGGATGACCGGTCGTTCGGGATGCCGCGCCTTGAAGAGGCGGATCTCTTCGGTGACGTAGGCACTCTTCGCCGAAGCGGGGGAGCAGATCACGATCACCGCCGCCGACGCATCGAGCGCGGCCAGCGTCTGGTCCGTCAGGCTATGGCCCGCGGTGAAATCGTCGCGATCGCGAAAGACGGGGCGCAGGCTCTTGGGGATCGTGCCTGTCGCGGTCTCGCGTCCCACCAGGTCCTGATCGACGCGGAAGCTTTCGAGCCCGCGATGCAGCCACTTGGCGTGAGCCGTGTCGGCGTGGCTGTAGGAGATAAAGGCGCGGTACTTGTAGGCGACGGTCTCCGCCACGGCTTTGACCCCCCATCTTCGACTGACGCCCGCACCTTCAGCCGATTATCAGCGGGACCCGCGGACACCGCAAGTTTCGGACGGCCACCAACCAGGCGGCTTGCCCGGGGTTCTGTCAGCAGTTCGCGGCTATGAGCTGTTGGGACAGTCCCTTGATCGCGTCATCTTCGGCAAGCTCCAGGGACTTGCGGGCATCGCGGCAGTTCTGCGCCGGGTCGTCGTTGTTTGCCGCCCTCAGGCCATAGAACATGCCGATCGTGGCGTTCTCGGCCGCCGCGTTGTCGATGAGCCGCGTGCAAGCCGCCACGACCTCACCCTTGTTGTTTCCCTGGGTGCAGACGGCGAAATCCGCTTGGAAGCCGTCATAAGCAAAGGCCCCAGTGGACCCGGTCAACGCCAGGGCCAGCAGCAGCTTCGAGACCCGCATGTCTTTCTCCCTATCCCTGTCGAGCTCTCAAGACCGAGTTCCGCAGCACCCTACGACGCTCGGTTGAATGCTGAAAGGTTGCAGAAGACCTTCTGCTCGTCCGCTTCGGGTCCAAAGCGGCTTGACCTCTCAGTCTTTAGCGCCTGAGAAACGTTTTGGGCGCAGGATTGGCCCAAGATTCGGGGCCCAAAAAGACGCTTTCAGCCGGTTTTCATCATAGGACCGCCACGGTTTTTTCGAAGAGTCGGGCTCGGGACATTCGGGGATTCTTGGATTTGCGCGAGACCGTCAGAACGCTTCTCCTCGGCTTGGCTGCGGTCGCCGCAACCGGGGCCGCCCTGACCGGGCTCTCGACCGCCCCGGCCGCGGCGGACCAGATGGTGATGCCGTTCTCCTGCGGCGTCATCGGCGGGCAGGTCTCGCTCGCGCCGAGCGCACCACAGACCTACCAGATCTACGGCCGCGCCGAGCATAAGCGGCTGACGACCTGCTCCCCTTACGACCGGCGCAAGTGCCACAACTGGTCCGTCCACCGCTTCGATCTCGATTGCGGCGGGGTACGCACGAGCTGGCAGTCGGTGGTGGCGGCGCTGTCGCCGATCCTGGCGGAGAGCGCCGGCGAGGCCTATGCGCCCTATGGCGGGCCCGCTTACGGCGACCGCGCGGGGCGGTATCGGCAAGGCGCCGGCGGGGGCATCGCCTTCCCGCGCGGCTTCGCGCCGAACCCGATGAACGTCGCGCAGTTCAAGCGGACGGCCCCCGCGGTCGCCGAAACGCCGCTGCCGCCCAAGAAGCCGGAGGAGGCGCCGGGGTCATCGGAGGCTCAAGTCGCCGCAGCCGATACAAATCCAGAGACGGCCGCATCCGAACCGCCCGTCCCGGACCTGACCATCCCCGAACCGGGCGCGATGCCCGCGATACCGTCAATGCCCTCGACGGACGGCCAAGCCGACACCGTGAGCGCGACCGCGTCCGACACGACCCCGGCCGCGCCGAAAGCGCCGGACGTTGCCGGGTATCGCTCTTTGAAAGTCGAGCTCGATGCCGAGGTGACCGGCGCGCTGCCGAACTCCGGCGAAAGCGCCACGCTGTGGCAGAGCGCATCGACGGTGTTCATGTGGACGCTCGCCGTGCTGTTCGCTTTGACCGCCACGCTGCTGCTGGGACGGCAGAGGTTCATGGAGAGGTTGCCCATGCCCGCGATGTTCCTGCAACTGCGCGCCCGGCGAGGCTCCCCGCCGTGCGGACGCCGGACCCGGAGCCCGACCCGGAAGCGGTCCGACAGAAAGAGGCTACGGCAAGCCGCTTACGCCTATGGGACGAGGACTGGCTGCCGCGCACAATGCTGGAGGCGCTCGACGTGCTCGGCGTCGATCCCGAC
>NZ_LPWD01000058.1 GCF_001723295.1 Methyloceanibacter marginalis | reverse complement strand
ATCGTCGCCATCAACAAGATGGACCAGATCGACTGGTCTGAAGAGCGCTACCGTGCCATCGAGGCAGACTTCCGGGCGCTGGCCGGCAATTTCGGCTTCACCGAGATCACCGCGATCCCCGTCGCCGCGCTCACCGGCGCCAACGTGGTCGCGCGCTCCGCGGAGATGCCCTGGTACTCCGGGCCGACGCTGCTGGAATATTTGGAGCACGTCGATCCGAAGACCGAACCCGAAGACGCGCCCTTCCGCATGCCCGTGCAGCTCGTCTTGCGCGCGACGAATGACTTCCGCGGCTATGCCGGCACCGTCACCTCCGGCAAAATCCGTGTCGGCGAGCGTGTGGTCGATGCCCGCAGCGGCCTCGGCGCCACCTTGCGCCGGATCGCCACCATGGACGGCGACCAGGCCACGGCCAGCAAGGGCGATGCGGTCACCTGGTGCTCGACACCGATCTCGATATTTCGCGCGGCGCCGTTCTGTCGGAAGTGCCGCGCCGGCCCGTCAATGCGGACGTCATCGAGGCCCGCCTCGTCTGGCTCTCCGATACGGCGTCGATCCGGAGGTCGGTTATCTGCTTCGCACCGCCACCGATCTCACGCCGGTCACCTCCATGAGCGTCTCGGCGCTCGTCGACTTCGAGACGCTGGCCTCGAACCCGGCCCATGCCTGCGGCATGAACGACATCGCCGATTGCCGCATTCTGCTCGGCCGGGCCACCGCGCTCGACCTGTTCGCAGACCTGCCGCTCACCGGCAATTTCGTGCTGGTCAACGCCGTCGACGGCACAACTGTCGCAGGCGGAGTCATCACCTGGGTGCAGACAGGTGCGGCCGCCGTGGGCGACAATGTGCTCGTTCTCGACCGGGCCCGCTCGCCGGGCTCTGCGCCGATCTCGGCGAATCCCCGGAGGACAAGGCCGAATTCGAGCGGCGTGCGCAGGAGGTGGCAATTCTGCTACGCTCGGCGGGGGTTCCGGTTCTGATCGAAACTGACCAATAATAACGGCCTAAGTGGCAGCGATCGCGCCGGTAGCGTAGGGGGAGGCCCTTCATCGATGATTGACCTCGGCGGGGTGTGGGCCCTGCTGCCTTTGGCTGGCGCCGGCTTTGGTGTCGGCTTTCTCGTCGGACTGACCGGGGTCGGCGGCGGTGCGCTGATGACGCCGTTGCTGATCTCGACCTTCGGCGTGGCGCCCGCGGTCGCCGTCGGCACCGATCTGCTCTATGCGGCCGTGACCAAGACGGTCGGCAGTTGGCGTCATCACCTTGCCGAGAATGTCGAGTGGCCGATCGTGATGCGGCTGGCTCTGGGCAGCATTCCCGCCGCGCTTATTCTGCTCGCGGTCATGGCCTACGTGCCGTTCGACACCGTGAAGATGGCGCAGTGGATCCGCTATGGGCTCGCCTTCGCTCTGCCGGTCAGCGCCGCGGCCATCGTGCTCTATCCCATTCTTATGCGGGGCCACGCCAAGGTCGATGAGAATGGCAGTCCGCCGCCGCGCGTGGCGGCGACGGTTGTGTTCGGCGCGGCGCTCGGCTTCCTCGTGACTCTGACCTCGGTCGGCGCCGGCGCGATCGGCGTCGTGGTGCTCGCCATGCTGTTTCCGTTGATGCCGGCCAAGCGCATCGTCGGCTCCGACATCGCCCATGCGGTGCCGCTGACGCTCGTGGCTGGCGCCGGTCATCTCGGCCTCGGGCATGTGGATTTCGGTGTCTTGCTGGCGCTGCTGTGCGGCTCGATCCCCGGCATTCTGTTCGGCACGCGGCTCGCGGGCGTGGCGCCGGACTGGCTGCTCCGGCCGCTCTTGGCGTTGACGCTCTGCTATGCGGCCTACGCGCTGCTCTACAAATAGCCGCTCAAGCGACGTTCCGTTCGGCGCCGCCGCCCAGCGCCGTGTCGATATTGCGCTTGGCCGCGCTCAGCGCCTCCTCCGGGCTCAGCGACAGCGTGAGCAGGGGAGACTGGGTCAGAAGAGGGAGATCGGACCGGGTGGGATGAACGTTCGCGCACCAGTTCGACCATTCTTGCCGTAGCTGGATCTCGTAGCCACGGTATCGGGACTTCTCGCTCGGCATGACACCGTCCTCCGCGATTGTCCCCCCGCTAGTTATAGAAAACGCCGGTTGGCCCGCCTAAGTTTCACCCGCTTTGTGGCAAGAAAGAGCACATCGGGCAAAAATCGGCTCTTATGGTTGAGCCCCATTAGGCTTGAGGCTGACCAAATCGGACTGTCCGATGGAACGGCGCGGGGGGAGGTTCTGTGGGCTGGAAACATCTTGCGTTGCGCTTTCCGCCCTTCAAGCGGTTGCATGAGGAACGCGTCCGGCTAAGGGCACGGCTGCGCGCGGCGCGCGCGCAGCTGAAAGCGGCGGCCGAGGAGCGCGCCCGGCTGAAGGTGCAACTGCGTGAGGCGAGAAAGGCGGCCGCCGAGAAGCGCGCCCGCATCGAGGCGCGGCTCGAGGCACACGCCCCCAAGCTTCTCAAGCTCATGGAAAAATGCGGCGCCGATCTCGTCTTGGACGTGGGCGCCAACACGGGACAATTTGCTAGGTGGCTAAGGAAGGGAGGCTTTCGCGGCGAGATCATATCGTTCGAACCCTTGAGCGATGCCTTCGCGGCGCTTGAGCGGGCGTGCGCGCAAGACGGCAATTGGTCCTGTCACAAGCTTGCCCTTGGCGAGGACAACGACACAGCGACGATCAACATCTCCCTGAATTCTGCGAGCAGCTCTCTTCTGCGGTCCCGCGACTGGGCCACGGCGGTTGAGCCGGGGATCGCCCATGTGGGGCAAGAGACGGTCGATGTGCGAAGGCTCGACGAACTCTTGCCTTCGCTGACGGCCGCCCGGCGGATCTTCCTGAAAATCGACACCCAGGCTTCGAGCGCCATGTCCTGGAGGGCGCGCGCGATGTCATGAGCCGCATCGCCATGGTGCAGTTGGAGCTTGCCTGGACGCCCGCCTATGAGGGGCAGGCCGAACTGTCCGAGATGGCCGGCCTCATGCGGAGCCAGGGGTTTGTGCCGATCCTGATCGAGCCGGCCTGGACCGACAAGAACGGGGTCTTACGCGAGATGGACGTGGTCTTTGTTCGCGACCCGGCAGCATCGGGGTAAAGAGGACGCCGCTGCTACTCGTCCGTCTTGCACTTCTTCTTGAAGAAGCCGCGGTTCATGAAGCGCGGATTGCGCATGAAGGGCGCGGCCGTGAGGATGCAATCTTCGCCCGCTTGGCGCTTCGCCTTCTTCTTGGCCTGCTGCTCCGCCGCGGTGACCTGCTCGGACGTTTGCTTCTTCGCCAAGGCCGGCCCGGCCGTGGCCGTCACAAGCGCCGCAACCGCAATGGGGATGATGGCTTTCCGGTTAGTCATGGCTCCGCCCTTAAGCGCGCTGCGACGGTGAAGGTTCCCATCTGCAGACCACGTTGGAACTCGCATTCGGGTAGTCTTGCCGAAAGCGGGCCGTCAGTGCCTTGGCCCTCTGCAGGCCGGCTTTGCGGCAGTCTTCTATGCGGTCGCCGCTGATCGAAAAGCCCGGCATTGACGCGCGCTCTCATACAGCACCGCGCCGGTGTCGCAGTTGGTGACGGCCAGATACAACATCACGATTTTTGCTGTCATGGGCACTCCTCGCCACTTCGGAAGATAACACGATTGGGAGGGAACTGGTGCCGCCGCTCAGGATTGAACTGAGGACCTCGTCATTACCAATGACGCGCTCTACCACTGAGCTACGGCGGCATGTTTTGACCGGTGGGCCGGCACGGGCGGCAAGCCCCGATATATTGGGTGCCCCGGGCCGTGCGGCGCGCAAACTGCCATACGGGGCTTGGCCGCGCAAGGATTGCGCCAAGGTCTTACCGCCGGCCGGTCCTTGATATAGAAGGCGGGGACGATGGCCGATGAGCGCGACCGCGAGGGAAAGCCCGCCAAACCGGACAAGGCGCCCGGCCGCGAGGCCCGGCTGGAGCAGGCCCTTCGCGCCAATTTGTTGAAACGCAAGGCCAAGGTGAAGACAAAGGCCCGTGGCGCCGAAGGCCCCGCGATCTCCCCGGACGGGACGCCCCCGAAAGAGGGGGGACAGGACTGAGGCGGGAAGGGTAGACTGGGCGCTTGCCGCGATCGCCGGGGGGCGGCAAGAACGGGAATTTGTGGCGCGAGGCCGGCCAGAGGCCCGCGCGAGGGGAGCACGTCGTCATGGATCGTATCCGCATTGTCGGCGGCGCGCCGTTGAAGGGCACCATTCCCATCAGCGGCGCCAAGAACGCTGCGCTGCCTCTGATGATCGCCAGCCTGCTCACCAAGGAGACGCTCACGCTCCATGGCATGCCGCGGCTCGCCGACGTGACGCTGCTTGGGCGCATCCTCGGCAATCACGGCGTGGACATCACCATCGCCGGAAAACGCGCCGGCCAGAGCACGAGCGACGGCCAGACCTTCAAACTGACCGCAGCCGAGATCGTCGACACCACCGCGCCCTATGAGATGGTGGCGCGCATGCGGGCGAGCTTTTGGGTGCTGGCGCCGATCCTGGCGCGCTGCGGCGAGGCGAAAGTGTCTCTGCCCGGCGGCTGCGCCATCGGGACGCGGCCGGTTGATCTGCACCTGGTGGCACTCGAGGCGCTCGGCGCCGATATTCAGCTCGACGGCGGCTACGTCATCGCCAAGGCGCCGAAAGGCCTCGTCGGCAATCGCATCCATCTCGGCAAGGTCTCCGTCGGCGCCACCCACAACGCGCTGATGGCCGCCGTGCTCGCCCGCGGCGACACGGAGATCGTGAATGCCGCCCGCGAGCCCGAGGTCGGCGACCTCGCCGCCTGTCTCGTGGAGATGGGCGCCAAGATCGAGGGCATCGGCACCTCCACATTGCAGATCCAGGGTGTGCCGTCGCTCCATGGGGCCGAGCATGCCGTTCTGCCGGACCGCATCGAGACGGGCACCTACGCCATGGCCGCCGCGATCACCGGGGGCGATGTGTTCTTGAAGGGCGCGCGGGCCGATCTGCTGCAAGAGGCCCTTCAGACCTTGCGCACTACGGGCGTGGAGGTGACGGAGGAAGAAGGCGGCATCCGCATCGCGCGCAACGGCCACGGGCTCGACGCGGTGTCCGTGGAGACTCAGCCCTTTCCCGGCTTCCCCACCGATCTGCAGGCCCAGCTCATGGCGCTGATGTGCACCGCGCGCGGCGTCTCCGAGGTGCGCGAGACCATTTTCGAGAACCGGTTCATGCACGTGCAGGAGCTGGCGCGGCTTGGCGCGCGCATCGATCTGAAGGGGGACACGGCCCTGGTCCACGGCGTCAACGGTCTGCGCGGCGCACAAGTCATGGCCACTGACCTTCGTGCCTCGGTCTCGTTGATTATTGCGGGTCTTGCCGCGCAAGGCGAAACGCTGATCGGCCGCGTTTACCACCTCGATCGCGGTTTCGACCGGCTCGAGGAGAAATTGCGCAAATGCGGCGCGCAAATCGACCGGCTTTCCGGTTAGCCTCGCCTGCGCTATTCCTTCTGACTCAACCTCGAGAAGCATGCTAACCCCATGCTGGAGCCCATCTTTATCGCCAGTGATCCTTGCCAATGACCCCGCTTAAGCTGCTCGCCCTCGACGAAGAAGATCTCCAGGTCGTCTCCTCGCATCTTCAAGACGCCGTCGTGCGCGTGGGCGATATGGCCTATGTGCCTCGCAGAAGCGCTTTGCCGCCATTCTCAACCGCTTCGACTGGGAGAGCGCCAAGGAGGACAGCGGCACTTTATCAGCGCCGCCGCACGGCCTTGCGTTTCGATCGGGTGCTGCGCGCCCAGCATCGGGATCTCCGGCCCGAGAAGCCCGACCGCGTGCTGTCGCTGCTGGCGATCCAGTTCGAGGCGGGCGATGCGCCGAGCGGCAAGGTCACGCTTCTGTTCTCCGGCGAGGTGACCATCCAGCTCGACGTGGAGTGCATCGAGACGGAGCTGCGCGATCTCGGGCCCGCCTGGGCGACGCGCAACAAGCCGGAGCACCCGGGCGAGGACGCCGTGGAGTCCGAAGGGTCCGAAGCCTCCGGCGCATAAGGACACCCATGGCCCAGATGCTTGATACGCGCGATGGCGCCTTCGAGGCGCGCTTCCAGGCTCTGCTCGGCATGAAGCGGGAGTCGTCCGCCGACGTGAACGACGCGGTGGCCAAGATCATCGCGTCCGTGCGCGAACGCGGCGACGCGGCGCTGATCGACTTTACGAAGCAATTCGACCACCTCGATCTGAGCGAGACCGGCATCGCCGTTTCCGAGGATGATATCCAGGCGGCGCTCGCCGAGGTCGACGACGAGACGGTGGAGGCCCTGAAGTTCGCCCACGCGCGCATTCTCGATCATCACAAACGCCAGCTGCCGCAAAGCGAGAGCTACACCGACGACACCGGCGTGGAGCTCGGCCAGCGCTGGACACCGGTCGCTCCGCCGGGCTCTACGTGCCGGGCGGCACGGCGAGCTATCCGAGCTCCGTCCTGATGAACGCGATCCCGGCGAAGGTCGCGGGCGTCGAGCGTCTCGTCATGGTGGTGCCGAGCCCGCGCGGTGAGCTGAATCCGCTCGTGCTGGTCGCGGCCGCTTTATCGGGCGTCGACGAGATCTATCGCGTCGGCGGCGCGCAAGCCGTCGCCGCGC
>NZ_LPWD01000057.1 GCF_001723295.1 Methyloceanibacter marginalis | reverse complement strand
CGCCGCCGCCGGGCCCGAAGACGAAAGGCAGGAGCGCGCGGATCGCAAGCGTCTTGTCCAACCGCTTCGCCAATCCTCGCGTGGCCCCCGATCGGCCCGCGCCGCCAGGTCAAGCAACGTCCCGCCTTCGAGATCGACCGCGCCCTCGGCGATCAGCTCCACTACCGTGGGCAGGCGCGGCCGGCGCACCAGGCGCGTCAGCGCCCTCGGCGTCGCGATGGAGAGCGTCAGCCCGTGATCCGACTTGCCGGGATCAGATTTGCCGAGGCCGGATTTGGGCGACAGGGGAAGCACCGTCCCGTCCCACAGCCTGACCGAGAGATCGAGCGGTGACACTTCGGCGACATGGTCCGTAAGGCGGCGCAGCGCCATGACACGGCGATCAGCCTTCCCCATGCTGTCGGCTCCTGCCTGCTATGCCGGCGCCGCGATCGACCGCCCGGTCTGAAAGAAAGATGAGGGCCCCATGTGCCCCCGCACATCGCCCTGCTTTTACTTGGATCGCGGCTTTACGGCTACCGCCCTGAGCGCGGTTTATGCCGCTTCCTGAAGCCCGGCAGGGACACGATTCGCGCCAAAAAAGTTCGGTTTGGCCCGCCGGGCTCAGATCGGTAAGGTCAAGCTGAGAGAGGGAACCCTGCATTGCTCTCGGGGAGGTCGAGGATGAAAAGAAGCGTCTGTCTGAGCTTACTTGTCGCGGCGATATTCTCCGCCACCCCGGCGCGTGCCGAGGACACCTGCACCAAGATTGTTGCCACCGGCCATCCCGACTATCCCGTCATGGCTTTCAGGGTCGGGGACGACATCAAGGGCGCGGCGCCTCTTCTCATCGCGGAAATCGCCAAAGACCTCGAAGTGCCGTTCGAATCCAAATACATGGGCTCGTGGTCCGAGGCGCAAGAGGCCGCGCGTGACGGCAAGGCCGATATGATCATCGGCGTCTATTACAATGACGAGCGGGCCGAGTATCTCGACTATGTCGAGCCGCCGTTCGCTTACGATCCGGTCCAAATCTTCGTCGCAAACGATAATGCGTTCGACTTCAAGGGGCAGGACGATCTCATCGGCAAGAAGGGCGTCGCGAACAAAGGAGAGAGTTTCGGCACGGCATTTGATGCCTTCCTCAAGGACAAGCTTACGGTGACGCGGTCAGACGGGCTCTCCGCCGCGTCGATGCGCTCACGGCCGGCAACGCCGACTACGTGATCGCGGCCTACTATCCGGCAACGTCCGAGTTGGCGCGGCTGGCGCTCAGCGACAAGATCCAGCCGCTGGAGCCGGAGTTGCTTTCGCAGGAATTGTTCGTGGCCTTCTCGAAGAAATCTCCCTGCGCTGCGCTGTCCCCTAAGTTCGGTGAGGGCATCACGGAAGTGACGGAAGACGGCCGCTTTCGGGAACTGGTGCGCGCCGCCTTAAGGGAATGGGACGCCAGAGCATCGAGGACTGACCGGACGGTCGATCCGAGTGCCGCCATCCCCCCATCCTCCGCCCCCTCCGGGTGGCGGAAATCTCGGCATGCCTGGTTGAATGGGGGGGAATCGTCCTTGATTTTGGCCGCCCACCCGACCATTCTCCGCGGCAATCGGCAGATGCGGAAGGAGCCTGATGGCGAAGGAAGAAATGCTCGAATTCCCGGGAGTGGTCACAGAACTGCTCCCGAACGCCACCTTTAGGGTGAAGCTCGAGAACGAACACGAGATCATTGCCCATACGGCGGGACGGATGCGCAAGAACCGTATTAGGGTGCTTGCTGGCGACAAAGTTCTGGTCGAGATGACCCCCTATGATCTCACTAAAGGTCGGATCACTTACCGGTTTAAGCAAGCTCGGGCTGAAGCGGAGTGAACCCGCTGCGGCCGAGCCTGCTTTCGCGAACCCCGCCAAGGCGAAAACGCCGAAGCGGCCGCCGCGTCGGCGCGCGCCGACTCCTGGCTCGAGCTTCCGGCCGAAGCTGGTGCTAGCCTCCGCCTCGCCGCGCCGCCTTCAGCTTCTTGAGCAGGCCGGCATCGCGCCGGATGCCTTGCGCCCGTCCTCGGTCGACGAGAGCGTCTCCAAGGGCGAGGTGCCGCGCCATATCGTGCGCCGGCTCGCCCGCGCCAAGGCCGAGGCCGCGCTCAAGATCACCAAGTCCGAGCCTGAATTCGCCAAGGCCTTTCTGCTGGCCGCCGACACCGTCGTCGCCGTCGGCCGCCGCGTGCTGGGCAAGGCGGAGCTTGAGCACGAGGCCGCCGACATGCTGCGTCTGCTGCGCGGCCGCGCCCACCGGGTGCACACCGCCGTCTGCCTGGTCACGCCGGAAGGGCGCTGGCGCGAGCGCGTGGTGGAGACGCGGGTGCGCTTCCGCAACATCTCCGATCAGGAGATCGGCGCCTATCTGGCGAGTGGCGAGTGGAAGGGCAAGGCGGGCGGATATGCCATTCAAGGCATCGCCGGCGCCTTCGTGGTGAAGCTCGTGGGCTCCTATACGAATGTCGTGGGCCTGCCGCTCACCGAGGTGGTCAGCCTGCTGGCCGGCGAGGGCTATCCGGTAACCTTGTTGTGGCTTTCGAAGTCGGAGGTCGAGACGGAGTGACGGCGAAGGCGGGCAAGCCGGCGCAGCGCAAGTCCGCGGTCTGTCCCGTCTGCGGCAAGCCCACCGAGCCTGCCCATCGCCCGTTCTGCTCGAAGCGTTGCGCCGAGATCGATCTCGGCCGCTGGCTGAAGGGCGCCTATGCCGTCCCCGGCCGGCCGGCCGACAAGATCGACGACGAAGCGGAGTGAGAGGTTTCGGCCGAATCCCGGTCTCGACAGAGCCGGGCCGATTTCCTATAAGCCAGGGCCTTGCGTGGGCCCAAAGCCTTTGGGAAAGCCCACTGCGTCCCATCTGCCGTCAAGGCAAGGCCCAGGTAGCTCAGTTGGTAGAGCAGCGGACTGAAAATCCGCGTGTCGGTGGTTCGAATCCGCCCCTGGGCACCAGTTTTTTTTCCAACATTTTTCAAGCGGTTAAGTGGATGGCCGGGCCCTGGACGCGGCGGGCAAATCGTCGGCGGAGTCGAAATCGAGCAGCACCGTCTCGTCTGCAATGAGAACAGCGCTGCAGGACCCAGCCAGTTCGATCAACAGCCTTTTGCCCCCTTGTGGTCCGGTCAAACCTTCCAACAGCCCGAAGAAGCGGCGGGGCCAAATCACGGGGTTCCGTTGTTCACCGGCCGGTGTCGCGGGAAAGACGATCGATCCCCCGTCGCGTTCCCGAAATCTGCCCAAGACCCTCCGACTCACGCTCGGCTTTAGGAACGGCATATCTCCCGGGACGATGAGCGCGCCATCCAGACTTGCGGCGAGCTTCGCAACGCCGAGCGCAATCGATCCGCCCATGCCATCGCGCCAATCTGCGTTGAAGACGAAACGGACCTCGAGACTATCGAGGGCACCTTCCACGGCAGGCGCGTCGTGTCCCGTAACGACAAGCACCTCGCCGACGCAGCTGGCGCCAAGAAGCGCGTCGGCCACGCCCCGCACCATTGGCCGTCCATCGATGTCGGTCAGAAGCTTGTTGTCGGACCCAAACCGCTCGGATGCACCGGCAGCGAGCAGAACAGCGCCGAGCGCGCCCATCACGCGATCCCGCGCGCCACTTTGACGATCTCGGCCAGGATCGAGACGGCGATCTCGGCCGGTCCCTTGGCGCCGATGGCGAGTCCGACAGGGGCGTGGATGCGTGCGAGGTGGTCTTCGGCAATCCCGGCAGTGCGCAACCGCTCGACGCGTTTGCCATGGTTTTTTGTTGATCCGAGCGCCCCCACATAGAAGCAGTCAGAATGAAGCGCCGCCGTTAGCGCCGCATCGTCGAGATGCGCGGCATGGGTCAGCGCGACGACCGCCGTCCGCCGATCGAACGCCGACGCGGCGAAGGATGCTTCGGGCCACTCTTCCACGACGGTCCTGCCGCCAAAGCGCTCCGCGCTGCCGAATGCGGGGCGCGGATCGACAATGACGACGTCGTAGCCGACGCG
>NZ_LPWD01000056.1 GCF_001723295.1 Methyloceanibacter marginalis | reverse complement strand
CCGGAGCTACCTGGTGGCGCGGCTGACCAACGCACTCGCTGTTCTCCGCCGTGGCGCCGCGCGGCGCCATGATGAATCCCGGTCCCGCCTTCTACATGGAGAAGTTCGTGGCCAGTTCGCTTGCCCGCGGCAAGATCGATCCGACATGGTCCACGGCAAAGAAGCTCGAAGAGCTCGCCAAGGTTCTCAACAAGGACGTTTACGATCTCACTGTCTTCGTGCTGGAGAAACCGCGTCACCGCGATCTGGTCAATGAGATCCTAGCAGCCGGCGCGCGCGTGGCCATGTATCCAGCAGGCGACGTGGCGGGCGCTCTCATGGCGGCTGTGCCCGGCTCTGGCATTGACGCTTTGATGGGCACGGGCGGCACGCCGGAAGGTGTCATGTCGGCCTGTGCCATCCGCGCGATCGGCGGTGAGTTCCTCGCCCGCCTCGATCCGCAGCTTCAGACCGAGACCAAGGCGGTCAAGGACGCGGGCATCGACACCACACGCTGGTTCGAGCGTGACGAGCTCATCACGTCCGACGATGTGTTTTTCTGTGCAACCGGCATCACGACCGGTCTCATGCTCGAGGGCGTGGAGCGCACCAGGGCGCACTATAAAGTGCAGACAATGATGATAACCGGGGCGACGGGCGAGCGGCAGATCTTGACGAGTTTTGTGCCGACGGAACGTCTTGCGAGCGTGGCGGCTCGCGATGTCGCCTAACAAGCCATAGGGATAGGAGCGCCTGGGAGCAGTAATGCCCAAGCGAGTGGATCATCCGATCATCCTCGGTATCGTGGGTGACTCGGCGTCGGGAAAGACGACCCTGTCGGCGGGTGTCGCCCAGATTCTGGGCGAGGAGCACTGCTCAATCTTCTGCACCGATGATTATCATCGTTACACGCGCCAGGAGCGGAACGAGGCCGGTCTCTCCGCGCTCGATCCACGCGCGAATTATGTGGACATTTTGGAGCAGCATCTGCGTCTGCTGCGCCGGGGGGAGCCGGTGCTGAAGCCGGTATACTGCCACACGGACGGCACCTTGGGACGCCCCCGCTATTTCAGACCCACGGAGTTCGTGATCGCGGAAGGGTTGCTTGGCTATACCACCCGCGCCATGCGGGACTGCTACGACGTGAAAATCTATCTCGATCCGGAAGACGATCTTCGGGTCAAGTGGAAGATCCATCGCGATACGACCAAGCGCGGCTATAAGCTCGAGGACGTGGTCGCGTCGCTCGGGCGGCGCAAGCAGGACAGCCCGAATTTCATCCATCCGCAGAGAACCTTCGCTGATATCGTCATCCGCTTTCAATCGCCCAAAGGGGCCAACGGCTCCGATACGCAGCTCGATGTCCGCCATCTTCTGCGCCCGACCTTGCCGCATCCCGATTTTTCGCCGCTTTTCGATGGGACCAGCAATGCCGGGCTCCACCTGGAACTCGCTCGCGATAGGGATGGAAAACCCGTCGACGTACTTGAGATCAACGGCAATATCTCCGACAAGAGGGCCGAGCGGATCGAGGATCTGCTGTGGAATCTCATCCCGGAGGCGGGCCATCTGCGCGACGAGGTCGGTCGCATCGATATCGCCAATGGGGCCAACGGCGCGAATAAGAGCCACCCGCTGGCCTTGACCCAGCTTCTCGTAGGATATCACGCGGTCAAGGCGGCAATGGGCGTCCGCGCTTATTAGGGTCGGATTTAGAGGACAACAAATGGCTAGGGCCTTTTGATGCAGGATCGAGCATTGTCTGAAGCGACACACAAGGACATGGCGAACGCCATCCGCGCGCTCGCCATGGACGCGGTGGAGAAGGCCGCGTCCGGCCATCCGGGCATGCCCATGGGCATGGCCGATGTGGCCACAGTCCTGTTCACCCGCTTCTTGAAATTCGATGCCGCGCACCCGGACTGGGCCGACCGCGACCGGTTCGTGCTGTCGGCGGGGCACGGCTCCATGCTGCTCTATGCGCTGCTCTATCTGACCGGCTATCCGGAGATGGAGATCGGGGAGATCGAGCGCTTCCGCCAGCTGGGCGCCCGCACCGCGGGACATCCCGAATACGGTCATGCGCCCGGGATCGAGACCACCACGGGACCGCTCGGGCAGGGCATCGGCAACGCCGTCGGCATGGCGCTGGCCGAGCGGCTGCTCAATGAGCGCTATGGCGACGACATCGTCAGCCACTACACCTACTGCATCGCCGGCGACGGTTGTCTCATGGAAGGCATCAGCCAGGAGGCGATCTCGCTGGCCGGCCATCTCAAGCTCGGCCGGCTTATCGTGTTGTTCGACGACAACCAGATCTCCATCGACGGACCGACCGATCTTGCCGTGTCCGACAATCAGCTCGAGCGCTTCCGTGCCTCCGGCTGGCATGTCGCCGCCGTGGACGGGCACGACCCGGAGGCCGTCGCGCTTGCCATCGAGAACGCGAGGGGCGTCACCGACCGGCCTTCGCTCATCGCCTGCCGGACGATCATCGGTTACGGCGCGCCGAAAAAGGCGGGCACCGCCTCCACCCACGGCTCCCCCCTCGGCGACGAGGAGATTGCCGGTGCGCGCGAAAAACTCGGCTGGGCACACCCGCCGTTCGAAGTGCCGGCCCAGATTCTGTCGACGTGGCGCGCGGCGGGCGCAAAGCATCGTCAGGCTTACGAGAGATGGACCGAAGCGGCGGGCCGGCTCGATGCGGCCTCGCGAGACCACCTCGTCGAGCCGATCGACGCTAAGGTGGCCGGTGACATCGTCCGCGCCATCGCCAGCGTCAAGACGGACTTCGCCGCCGAGGGCGTCAAGCTCGCCACGCGGCAATCCTCGCAGAAGGTGTTGGAGCGGCTGGTGCCGGTCGTCCCGGGTCTGATTGGGGGCTCGGCCGACCTGACCGGTTCCGTAGGCACGCTCACCAAGCAGCATGGCATCGTCAAGCCGGGTGATTTCGGCGGCAACTACATCCATTACGGCGTCCGGGAGCACGCCATGGCGGCGGCCATGAACGGGCTGGCGCTACACGGGGCATCGTCCCCTATGGGCGGCACCTTCCTCGTGTTCTCGGACTATTGCCGCCCGTCGATCCGCCTATCGGCGCTGATGGGACAGCGGGTGGTTTATGTGATGACCCACGATTCCATCGGACTTGGTGAGGACGGGCCAACCCACCAGCCTGTGGAGCAGCTTGCGGCGCTGCGCGCCATTCCCAATCTCCATGTCATGCGGCCGGCCGATTCGGTCGAATGCGCCGAGTGCTGGGAACTGGCGCTGCTTGCCAAGGACAGGCCGGCAATCATGGCGCTCACCCGCCAGGGCCTGCCGCTGCTTCGCACCACGCCCACGGAGGAGAATCTCTCCGCCAAGGGGGCTTATGTTCTGATCGAGCCCGACGGCGGGCGCGACGTGACGCTGCTTGCCACGGGGTCCGAGGTGTCTTTGGCGGTGGACGCCGCAAAATTGCTCCAAGGAGACGGCATCAAGGCCGCAATCGTGTCCATGCCCTGTTGGGAGCTGTTCGACGCCCAGGACGAGGCCTACCGCCAGACGGTGCTGGGCGCCGCCCCGCGGGTCGGCGTCGAGGCGGCCATAGAGTTCGGCTGGCAGAAATGGCTCGGCCAGGATGGCACTTTCGTCGGAATGCGCGGATTCGGCGCATCTGCGCCCGCGCAGGAGCTTTATAAGCACTTCGGTATCACGCCCGAGGCCGTGGCGGCCGCGGCCCGTGAACTGACCGTCAAAAAGTAGAGGTAGGGAGGACATGGCTAACACGCGCGTCGCCATCAACGGATTTGGCCGGATCGGCAGGCTCACTTTCAGGGCGTTTCTGGAAGCCGGCCGCAAGGACCTCGATTTCGTGGCGATCAACGATTTGGGCTCGGCCGACATGAATGCGCTCCTGCTGGAGTTCGACAGCGTCCACGGAAAGTTTCCGGGCGAGATCGCCGTCGCCGACGGCCACCTCAAGGCCGACGGGCAGGATGTCGCGGTCTTGTCGGAAGCCAACCCCGAGAACCTGCCCTGGCGCGATCTCGACGTCGATATCGTCATGGAGTGCACCGGCCGCTTCACCAAGCGTGAGACGGCGGCTCAGCATCTCGATGCCGGCGCCAAGCGCGTTCTGGTCTCCGCCCCGTGCTCCGGCGCGGACCTCACCGTGGTCTACGGCGTCAACGACGACAAGCTGACCCAGAAGGATCACGTGGTCTCCAACGCCTCTTGCACGACCAACTGCCTCGCCCCCGTGGCCGAGGTGCTGCACAAATTGGTCGGTATCGAGCGCGGCTACATGACCACGATCCACGCCTATACCGGCGACCAGCGGACCGTCGACACGCTGCATTCCGATCCGCGCCGGGCCCGCGCCAGCGCGGTGAACCTGATCCCGACCTCGACCGGGGCGGCCAAGGCCGTGGGGCTCGTTCTGCCGGAATTGCAAGGCAAGCTCGATGGCTGCTCGATCCGCGTGCCGGTGCCAAATGTCAGCCTCGTCGACCTGACCTTCCAGGCTTCGCGGCCGACCACGGTCGAGGAGATCAATGCAGCCTTGACCAAGGCGGCCTCCGAAGCCCCTCTCAAGGGCGTTCTGGGCATCAATGACAAGCCCCTGGTTTCATCAGACTTCAACCATAACCCCCTAAGTTCTGTCTTCGATTTGACAGGAACACAGGTTATCGACGGCACATTCTGCCGGGTCGTGTCCTGGTATGACAACGAATGGGGCTTCTCCAACCGTATGAGCGACACCGCGGTCGCCATGGGAAGACTGATCTGAAGGTGACGCGGAACGAATGGTAGAGTGAAATGAAGACAATCGATTTTTCCAGTATCAAGACTCTCAATGGCCTCGACGTGAAGGGCAAGCGCGTCCTCGTCCGCGCGGACCTCAATGTGCCGGTTGAGAACGGCGAGGTCGCCGACGCGACCCGCATCAATCGCGTGCTGCCGACCATCAACGCGCTGCGCGAGAATGGGGCCAAGGTTATTGTCTTGTCGCACCTGGGCCGCCCCAAGGGCGAACGATCTCCGGAGACATCGTTGCGCCCGGTCTCAGCCAAGCTTGAGGAGCTGATCGGGGCGCCGGTTCGCTTCTTCGACGATTGCGTCGGACCGGAGGTCAGAGAGGGCCTGCAGTCGCTCGAGGAGGGCGACGTGGCGATGCTCGAGAACCTGCGCTACCACAAGGGCGAGACGACAAACGATATGAACTTCGCCAAGGAGCTTGCCGCGCTCGGCGATATCTATGTGGACGATGCTTTCTCCTCGGCTCACCGCGCGCATGCCTCCGTCGAGGCGATCGCTCATCTGATGCCGTCTTATGCCGGTCTGCTGATGATGGCCGAGATCGATGCGGTCGGCCGCGCCATCGAGGATCCCAAGCGTCCGGTGATGGCGATCGTCGGCGGGGCCAAGGTCTCGACCAAGATCGACGTGTTGTCGAACCTCGCCACTTGCATGGACGTGGTGGTGGTCGGCGGCGGCATGGCCAACACTTTCCTCCACGCGCAAGGCGTGAATGTCGGCAACTCTCTCTATGAGCCGGATTTCGTGGACACGGTGCGGGATGTCGCCGCCAAAGCCAAGGAGTCGGGTTGCGAGATCCTGCTTCCCGTGGACGAGGTCGTAGCGGTGGAATTCGCGCCCGGCACCGAGTGGAAGGTCTGTGACGTCAACGCCATTCCGTCCGACATGATGGTCCTCGACCAGGGACCGAAGAGCATCGAGCGGCTGAAGGAGCGTCTGGCCGGGATGAAGACGCTGCTGTGGAACGGCCCGCTCGGCGCGTTCGAGATCGAGCCCTTCGGCAAGGGCACGCTCGCGCTGGCTCACCAGGCCGGGAAACTCTCCCGCGAGGGCAAGCTGATTTCCGTCGCCGGCGGGGGCGACACCATTCGCGCCTTGAACATGGCGGGTGTCGCCGACGACTTCACCTATGTGTCGACCGCGGGCGGCGCGTTCCTCGAGTGGCTGGCCGGGCGCCAATTGCCGGCCGTGGCCGCGCTCGCCTCACGCCGCGTGGCCCCGCCGCCGTCCAAAACGATGGCCGCGTAGCACCGGGCAAAAGACGGAGCCGCCATGAGCCGCAAGATCATCGTTGCTCCGTCGATCCTGTCCGCCGATTTCGCCAAGCTCGGCGAGGAGGTGAAGGCCATCGACCGGGCGGGCTGCGACTGGATCCATATCGACGTCATGGACGGTCACTTCGTGCCAAACATCACAATCGGCCCGGACGTGGTGAAAGCGCTCCGGCCCCATTGTGATAAGGTCTTCGACACGCATTTGATGATCGCGCCGTGCGACCCCTATATCGAAGCCTTCGCGAAAGCCGGTTCCGACATCATCACAGTGCATGCCGAGGCCGGACCGCATCTCGACCGCTCACTCCAGCACATCAGGAGCTTCGGCAAGAAGGCTGGCGTCAGCCTCACGCCATCGACGCCCGAGACGGCGATCGAATATGTGCTCGATAAGGTCGATCTCGTTCTGGTGATGACCGTGAACCCGGGATTCGGCGGCCAGACTTTCATCCCGGAACAGCTTGAGAAAATCCGCGCCATTCGCGCGATGATCGGCGATCGTCCGATCCATCTCGAAGTCGACGGCGGCGTCAATGTGGATACGGCGCCGCTCGTGGCCGAGGCCGGCGCCGATGTGCTGGTCGCCGGGTCCGCCGTGTTCAAGGGCGGCGCCTATGCCGAGAACATTGCCGCGATCCGCGACGCGGCCATGCGCGCCCAAGCTGCCGCTTGATGGAGCCATTCGAAGACTGCCGCGCTGTGGTGTTCGATCTCGACGGGACGCTTGCCGACACGGTCGGCGATCTTACCACGGCGCTCAATCGGGCTCTCGCCGAACTTGACCTGCCGCCGCACCCGGAAGAGGCCGTACGCGGCATGGTCGGCGGCGGTCTTGCCAAGCTCCTCACGCGCGGTCTCGCCGCACATGATGTGGTCCTGGAGAGAGCAGAACACGAAGCGGTGCTGGCCCGTTTTGTCGCCCACTATGCGGCCAACCCGGCGGAGCGCTCCAAGCTCTATCCCGGTGCCCGGCAGACGTTGAATGTGCTGCGTGAGGCGGGCATTCCTTGCGGACTCTGCACGAACAAGCATGAGCCCATCGCCCGCGACCTTCTGACGCGCTCGGCATTGGGGCGGCGTTCGGGCGCGATTCAGGGTAGCGAGACGGGGTTTCCCAGAAAGCCCGATCCGGCCTGTCTCATCCATGTGGTGAAGAAGCTTGGCGCCAGTCCCGAGACCGCCCTCATGGTGGGTGACAACGCCACGGACCTGAAGACGGCACGCGCCGCGGGCCTCAAGAGGGTTGTTCTCGTGAGCTATGGTTACTCCGTGACCCCGGTCACCGACTTGGGCGCGGATCTCGTGATCACTCATCTTCACGACTTGGTGCCAGCCCTTGCTCTTCCCGAGCGGGCGCAATAGCAAGACGTCTATGAATGTAACCTATTTCGGCGCTCTCCTGGCGGGCTTCCTCAGCTTTCTGAGCCCCTGCGTGCTGCCGCTCGTGCCGCCTTACCTCTGCTTTCTCGGCGGCACCACCTTCGACCAGCTGACGGGCGAGGACGAGACGCCGGCCCATGTCTATCAGACCGTGGTGCTGTCCTCGGTCGCCTTCGTGCTCGGCTTCACCACGGTGTTCGTGATCCTGGGCGCCACCGCCACGGTGATGGGCCAGCTTGTGGTCGAGAACCTGCCGATCCTCGCCAAAATCGCCGGTGTGATCATCATCATTGCCGGACTTCATTTCCTCGGCGTCATCCACATTCCGCTTCTGCACCGCGAGGCGCGCTATCACGCCGACACCCGGCCCGCCGGGCTGATCGGTGCCTATGTCATCGGCCTGGCCTTTGCTTTCGGCTGGACACCCTGCATCGGGCCCGTACTCGGCGCGATCCTCGCGGTCGCCGCGGGCGAAGATTCCGTGCGCCAAGGCGTGAGCCTGCTGTTCGTCTATTCGCTCGGCCTCGGCATCCCGTTCATTTTGGCCGCCGTCGCCATCAGGCCGTTCATGAGCGCGTTACAGCGCTTCAGGGGACATTTGGCGGTGATGGAGAAGGTGCTCGGCGCCTTTCTCGTGCTCACCGGCATCCTCTTCCTCACCGACTCCATGACGCTGATCGCCGGCTGGATCCTGCAAACCTTTCCGTCGCTTGCCACCATCGGCTGACGATTGCCGCTTGCTCTCGGGCGCCACCGATGAATAGTGGCGCCCTATGAAACAACGCACCACCGCGATCGCGCTGACCATCGCCGGCTCCGACTCCTCGGGCGGCGCCGGCATCCAGGCCGATATCAAGACGTTCTCGGCACTCGGCGTTTATGGCGCGAGCGCCATCACCGCGCTGACCGCCCAGAACACCAGGGGCGTGGATGACGTGATGGCCGTGCCGCCGGAATTCGTGCTCGCCCAGATGCGCAGCGTGGCGAGCGATCTCAAGGTCGGCGCCATCAAGATCGGCATGCTCGCCACCGCGCCCATTATCGAGGCCGTGGCGGATGGGCTCGATGACTTTCCTGGCGTTCCCGTGGTGCTCGATCCCGTCATGGTGGCGACAAGCGGCGATCGGCTGCTCGATGAGGATGCGGTGGAGGCCTTGCGCGACCGGCTCATGCCGCGCGCACACCTGATCACGCCGAACCTCCGGGAGGGCGCGGTCCTGCTCGGCGAGCCGGCGGAGAGCCGGGAGCAAATGCTGGAAGGCCGCGCCGAGCGCCTGCGCGATCTCGGAGCGAAGGCCGTCCTGCTCACGGGGGGCGAATCCATGGCCGAGACGGCGCTTGATATCTTCGCGGACGAGAACGGCGTCCAGCGCATCGAGGCGCCGCGGGTGGAGACCGAGAATACCCACGGCACGGGCTGCACCTTGTCCTCGGCCATCGCCGCGGAGCTGGCCAAAGGCGAGAGCTTGGACAAGGCGGTGAAGATCGCGAAGCTCTACGTCACCGCGGCCATCATCGCCGCCGACGAGATCGCGGTAGGCCAGGGCAGGGGCCCCGTCCACCATTTCCATGCGCTTTGGAAGGCCTGAGGACGCTTAACCGTCGGCCACGACCTTGGCGTGCTGCTCGCCCAGCCCCTGAACGCGCAGCACCATCTCGTCGCCGGGCTTGAGGAACACGCGGGGGTTCCGCGCCATGCCGACGCCAGGCGGCGTGCCCGTGGTGATGACGTCGCCGGGGACCAGCGTCATATATTGGCTGATATAACTCACCAGATCCGCCACGCTGAAGATCATGGTCGCGGTGTTGCCGGTCTGCATGCGCTCGCCGTTGAGGTCGAGGCTGAGATCGAGTGCTTGCGGATCGGCGATCTCGTCGGTGGTGACGAGCCAGGGGCCGAGCGGGCCGAAACTGTCGTGGCTCTTGGCCTTGATCCATTCGCCCGGGCCCCCCTTCTGGAGGCTGCGCTCGGAGACATCGTTGCCGATGCAATAGCCGGCCACATAGTCGAGCGCGTTCTCCTTGGCCACGTTCTTGGCCCGCGAGCCGATGACCACGGCGAGCTCGACCTCGTAATCCATGCGCTTGAAGGCCGCCGGCGCCAGAACGGGATCGTTCGGTCCGGACACGCAGGAACTGGCCTTGGCGAACACGATCGGCACCTCGGGGATCGGCATGCCGGTCTCCTCGGCGTGGTCGCGATAATTGAGCCCGATGCCGAGGAATTTCGGCACCACGCCCACGGGCGCGCCGAGGCGCGGAGACCCTTCGACCAGAGGGAGCGTCCCAGGATCGATCTCCTTCAAACGCTTGAGGCTTTCCGGCCCGAGCGCGTCGCCCGAGAGATCGCCGACGACGCCGGAGAGATCGCGGATCCGTCCGTTGCCGTCGAGAAGGCCGGGCTTCTCCTGTCCGCTATCGCCAAATCGTACGAGTTTCATTGCGCTCCCTTAAGGCCATGGTTCGCCGCATGATGCACAGGAGCGGGCGAGGCGCAACGGCGCGCCGCCGCCGTCCGTACCGACGCTGAATCGTCCGTCACAGGCGCTGTGGCCCGGTCAACGCGGCCTCGTGGCTCATATGCAACAGCCCTTGCGTAAAGTTTCGGCGAAAGGGGTGGGGCCGGTGCCCGCAAAACGTGTGCGGCAGGCCCAGCGAGGGGGCGCCGCAACCCCGGCCATGACTCGTTAACACGCTGATTTTCAACAAGGAAAAAGGATAAGCAGAGCCGCGCCCTAAGGCGTTTTGCATTTCCGCAACAGTGCCGGAACGAAGTGCATTTGCGGCCTCGCGCTTGTTGAAGGACGGAGGCCCGCCGCGCTAGCTTTGCATCACATCACGGGGGACGGGCTGGGGGGCCTACTCTTCCGGGGGAACGGACGACAGAGCAGGGACCTGAAGCAAGACCAAGAATTGGACGGCTCAGGAACATAATGGGGGGCGAGCCGAAGCCCGCAAGTAAAGGTGCAAGCCTTTCGCGTTCGGCTCGTTTCGCAGGGAAGACCGGCCCGGCTTGCCCGGGCCGGTTCTTTTTTATCCTCGCAAAACAGGCGCGTTTATCCCCGCGAAATAGGCGGGCAAATTACCCCGCAATCATGCGCCGCTGACGCCCCGAGAAGGCGCCATTACACATCCAATAAGAGTCAAAATCCGAGCCGCGCCACCGTCGCCTCGATGCCGGAAAGATAGCCCGCCCCGAACAGCCGGACATGCACCAGCGCCGGGTAGAGATTGTAGAGATCCCGCCGCACATCGTGGAAGCCCGGCTCGAGCGGGGATAGCGCCTCGTAGGCGGCGAAGAACGCCTTCCCGAACGTGCCGAACATCGTGGTGAAGGCGAGCTCGATCTCCGGATGCCCGAAAGAGATCGCCGGGTCGACGAAGCCCGCGATCCGGTCGCGCGCACGAGCACATTGCCGGTCCACAGATCGCCGTGGAGCAGGCTCGGGTGGGACGGCTCCAGCAAATAGTCGTCGAGGCGCGCGGCGAGTTTTTCGAGCCGCAAGAAGAGCGGCGCCGGCAGCCGGCCTTCGTCGTTTGCCGCGTGCGCCATGTGCAGCAAACGGTGGTCGCGGAAGAACGGCACCCACAAAGCGCCCATCGGATTGGGCTGGGGCAGGGGCCCGATAAGCGTGTCCCGCGCAAAGCCGAAATGCGGGCGGGGGCTGGCGTGCAGGGCCGCGATGAGGCGCGCAGCGTCGCTCTCCACCGCCGGCGTGACCGGGCCGCCATCGTTCTCGATGAAATCCATCACCAGAAGATCGGGCTCGGACACATGGACATGCGGCACTGGCAGATCCGACAGCCGGGCGAGCTCGGAAAGCATAGTGCCTTCGATCTCCAGGCTCGGCCCATCGCTCCCTTCGCTGCGCGCCTTGACCGCGAGGTGGCGTCCGTCCTGAAGCCGCACCGCGAGGCCGGTCAGCCCGAACCCGACCGCCATGGACGCGGCCTCGACGACGGCCGAGCCGAGCGTGGATTGGAGGCGTGTCTCAAATCCTCGGCTCACCCTCACGCCGGCAGGCCCGCTTTGCGCAAGCCGTCTGTCAAGGCGGCCAAGTCTTCCGGTCTATGGATCGGGAGCCACTCTTTGAGATTTGAGAGGCGCAAGCTGGGATAGAGCCGGAGCAGATGATCCATGGCTTGCCGTGCGTCGTCCGTTCGCCCGGACAGGGCATGACACGCTGCGATGACTCCGATCACCATGGTGAAGTCGGGAATCTCTCTGGCCGCCTTCTCCGCCCAGGACGACGCGTCGTCGATGCGGCCCGCGAAAAAATGCGCGACCGCCATTCCGGCTTGCATGCGGTAGAGTTCCGGATCGAGTGGGCTAAGGCGCATGGCGTGGGTGAACCGCTCGATGGCGTCGTCCGGCTCGCCGTGCCAGAGCTTCAAGAAGCCTCCAAGGAACCACGCGGCAGCGAGGTTGGGATTGAGAAGGAGGGCCCGGTCGAGCAGCGCAATGCCGTTCTCGAGGTCACCGCTGAGATGCGCGAGCGCATGGCCGCCGCGCGCGAGCGCGACCGCGTCGTCCTTTCCAAGCTCGACGCCACGACGGGCGAGCCGCGTGCCTTCAGAGATTTCTTGCGGCCGGTCGGTCATCCAACCATTGACCTTGCGCCAGAAGTAGCACCACGCCGCCATCGCGTGGGCCGACGCGAAACCGGGATCGCGCGCGATCGCCTCTTGGAACAGCGGCAGCGCCTCCTCGATGGCCTCCCGCGTCCCGCGGTGCAGTTTCGCCATGCCGCGCAGGTAATAGTCGTAGGCGTCGAGGCTCCCGGTCGGCTTCTTCTGCGCGCGCTCGATCTCCGCGTGCTCCAGCTGCGGGGCGATCGCACCGACCACGCTTGCCGTCACCTGATCCTGCACGGCGAAGATGTCGTCGAGCGCGCCTTCGAAGCGTTCGGCCCACAAATGCGCGCCCGTCGCCGCGTCGATCAGCTGTCCCGTGATCCGCACGCGGTTCGCCGACTTGCGCACGCTGCCTTCCAGCACGTAGCGCACGCCGAGCTCGCGGCCCACCTGCTTCACGTCGACGGCGCGCCCCTTGTAGGTGAAGCTCGAATTGCGCGCGATCACGAACAGCCAGCGGTTGCGCGACAAGGCCGAGATGATGTCCTCGACCACGCCGTCAGTGAAATAGTCCTGCTCGACGTCGCCGCTCAGGTTCAGGAAGGGCAGGATGGCGATGGAGGGTCTGTCCGGGAGGGCCGGCGCAGCTTGAGGCACTTCATCGCCGGGCGCGGGCGATTCTGACGTCGAGCCGGGCTCAAGCTCCACGACCTCGCCGACGAAGCGGAACCCCTTGCGGGCAACCGTGCGGATCAGCTCCTGCTTGCTGCCGCTGTCGCCAATCGCCTTGCGCGCCGCGTTGATGTGGCTGGTCAAGGTCGAGTCCGAAACGATCCGGCCGTCCCAGACCGCGTCCAGCACCTCGTCCTTGCTGACGACGTGTGCCCGGTGGTTCACCAGATAGAGCAGGAGATCGAAGACCTGCGGCCCAACGGCAATCGGTTGTGCATCGCGCGTGAGCTCCCGGCGTTCAGGATCAAGCACGTAGTGGCCGAACATGAGCTGCATTCGGCGCTCCATGAACCCGTGCGCGGGTGCCCGCCAACCGACCGACGAAGAGACTGCGTCTCCTTGGACAGAGAGACACGCGAAATTCAACCGAAATTCAAGGTCGCTGCAAGGCTTTCCGCCAGGCCATCCGGCATTCTTGCCTTCGCTGAACATGAACCCAGGGAGACTCGACCATGAAAATCGTCGTCATTGGAGGCAGCGGCCTCATCGGAACGAACGTCGTGAACAGACTTCGGGCCCGCGACCACGAGGTGGTGGCCGCCTCTCCCGCCTCCGGCGTCAACACCATCACCGGGGAAGGCCTGGCAGAGGCGCTTTCAGGTGCGGAAGTGGTCGTGGACGTGGCGAATTCCCCGTCCTTCGAGGACGCGGCGGTGATGGAATTCTTCGAGACGGCCGGACGCAACCTCATGACCGCGGAGATTGCTGCGGGGGTGAAGCATCGATCTCGCCCTGTCGGTGGTCGGGGCCGAGCGGGTCCCGGCGAGCGGCTATCTTCGCGCGAAGCTGGCGCAGGAGAAGCTGATTAAGGAGTCCGGGGTGCCTTACACCATTCTCCGCTCGACCCAGTTCTTCGAGTTCGTCAACGGCATCATCGCGCCGGCGCCGACGGTGACGTGGTGCGCCTGTCGCCGGCTCTGCTTCAGCCCGTTGCCTCGGACGATGTAGCCGCGGCGCTGGCCGAGCTGGCGCTCGGAGCCCCGCGCAATGCCACGATCGAAGTCGCCGGCCCCGAAGCCTGCCCTCTCGACAAGGTCGCCACGAAGTTCCTGGCCGCGAAAGGAGACGGCCGCCGGGTGATCGCGGACGTACACGCGCGCTATTTCGGTGCGGAGCTGAACGACCGGTCTCTGACGCCGGGCGAGGGTCCGCGTCTCGGCACCATTCGCTTTGATGACTGGCTCGCAACCTCACACGGGGCGGCCCGATGAGCCGGGCGCGAGCAGACGGTTCCACTGCCGTAAAATGGCTTTGCCTGAGCGTGGCGACGCTCTTCGGCGTCGCGCTGCTCGGCAACGGTGTCTCCATGCTGGTTTCGCCCGAAGCCTGGTATGTCGCGGTTCCAGGCGTAACCACGACCGGACCGTTCAATCAGCATTTCCTGCGCGACATCGGACTGATTTTTCTTTTTCTAGGCGGTGCATTCCTGTTGGGCGCGGCACGGCCGGACTTGCGCGTGACCTTCTGGGCGGCCCCGACACTATGGCTCTCGGGCCACGCTCTGTTTCACTTCTGGGAAGTGGCCGTGGGGATCTGCTCGAGCGCCGTGATCCCGCGCGACTTTCCCGCGGTCACGTTGCCGGCGATCATCGGCTCGTCCTGACACTTTGGGCGATCATGACTCGCGAGCTGTCTCGACCAGGGTCATTCCAAGAGGGCCCCGATCGCTGCCCAAAAAACGGTCACTTAGGCCGCGCAGCCTGACAACAAACTGTCACGATCTATGACTGTGATCGCTGCTGTAACGAGAGGTCTGCCGCACATAGGAGCGAATGAGATGCCCACCATCACCACGAAGGACGGTGTCGAGATCTTCTACAAGGATTGGGGTTCGGGCCGGCCGATCGTGTTCAGCCATGGCTGGCCGCTCTCCGCCGACGATTGGGACGCGCAGATGATGTTCTTCCTGAACAAAGGCTACCGCGTCATCGCCCACGACCGGCGCGGGCATGGCCGTTCGAGCCAGACGGATAGCGGGCACGACATGGACCATTACGCCGACGATCTCGCCGCGGTGACCAAGCATCTCGGGCTCAAGGACGCCATCCATATCGGCCATTCGACCGGCGGCGGCGAGGTCGTGCACTATATCGCCCGGCACGGCGAGGACGGGGTGGCGAAGGCGGCCATCATCAGCGCGGTCCCGCCGCTGATGGTCAAGACGGAGTCCAATCCGGACGGCCTGCCCAAATCGGTGTTCGACGATCTCCAGGCGCAACTCGCCGCGAACCGCGCCCAGTTCTACTACGACCTGCCGGCCGGGCCGTTCTACGGCTACAACCGCCCGGGCGCGCAAGCGCTGCCGGGCGTGATCACCAATTGGTGGCGGCAAGGCATGATGGGCGGCGCCAAGGCGCATTACGACGGCATCGTCGCTTTCTCGCAGACGGACTTCACCGAGGATCTGAAGAAGATCACCGTGCCGGTGCTGGTCATGCACAGCGAGGACGACCAGATCGTGCCTTACGTGGCGGCGGGGCCGCTGTCGGCGAAGCTGCTCAAGAACGGAACCTTGAAGACCTACAAGGACCTGCCGCACGGCATGATCACCAGCCACGCGGAGACGATCAACGCGGACCTCCTGGCCTTCATCGAGGCGTAGGGCTAGCCGAGCGCCTTCGACACGGTCTTCGATTTCTTGCGCCAGCCTTCGACCGTCTCCATGAGCGCGGGCAGGAACAGCAGCGCGCCGACCATCGAGGACAGCAGCACGATGACCACGATCGTGCCGTAGAGCGAGACCATGGGCAGCTCGCTCAAGAGGCTCGTGCCGATGCCGGCGGCAAGCACGATCGTGCTGATGATCACCACGGGGCCGACCGCGGTGATCGTCTGGCGCAGCGCCGTGTCCAGATCGACCTCGTCGGATTTCTCCAGGCGATAGCGGTTGAGCACATGGATCGTGCTGTCGACGGCGATGCCGAAGCCGACCGTGAAGGCGACCAGATTGGTGAACTGAAGCCCCCAGCCGGCCAGGTAGATATAGGCGCCGCCCATCGCCAGCGGGAAGAGGTTCGGCAGGATGCTGACCAGCCCTGCGCCGACCGAGCGCATGGCGAGCGCGATCAACACGAGGATCATGCCGACGGTGATCATCAGGCTGCGATTGAGCAGCTCGATCATTTCGTGGCTCGCCCGCGCGGTCACCGGGACGATGCCGGTCACCGAGATCTGCACCTTGGTGCGTTCTTCTTTGGCGATGCTGTTTAGGCGCCGCTGCAGCCGCTCCATCATGGGGTCCAGCTCGTCGGAGGTGAGCTCGCCGAACCGGGCGGTGACCAGCACGGAATTCTCTTCCATTGAGGCGAGCCCCTTCACCAGCGAGGTGTCTTTTGCGCTCTCCAAGAACGCCATCAGACGGTCCTCGCCCTCCACCCCGCCGCCGAGCCATTCCTCCATGGCGTGGGCCGAGGTGATGGCCCCGAGCGCCGGCTCGCGCGCCAGCGTGGCGTGAACCTTGCGGATGACGTCCAGCGTGCGGAAGGACATCAGATTGTAGTCCTTCGGCCAATCGAGGACGACGAGCAGCGCGTTGGCGCCGGCAAGCTTGCTGTCCACGGCGTTGAGGCCGGCGAGCGCCGGATGGTTCTCCGGCAGGTTGCTCGCATAGCTGTAGCGCGGTTCGTTCAGGAGATAGAGCCATCCCGCTGCGAGGACGATGAGGACGCCCACCGCCGAGATGGCGCGCGGGGCGAACGTCACCGCGTCGGCGGCCCAGTGGCACACGCGGTCGATGCCCCGCAGGACACTGTTCTTTTCGACCTGCTGCTGATTCTCGCGGGCGAAGCTCCGCAGGAACAGCAGCGCCAAGGGCGGGACGAGAAGAAGCGTGCCCATCAGCGCGACCGCCGTGCCCGACGCCGCGACGATGCCGAAATTGGCCACGAAGGGATGCGGCATCCAGATCAGCGACGCCAGGGCGAGCGTCGTGGTGAGCGAGGTGAGCACGCAGGCCGGCCCGACGCGGCGGATGGCCCGCTCGACCGCGGCCTCGAGGCTGGACCCGGCCCGGACGCGTTGCGCACCGAAAAGAGCAGAATGCAGGCAGTCGGAGAACACGATGACGAGCACGATGGTCGGCGCGACTCCGGTCAGAAGGTTGATCTCCTGCCCGAAGAGCCACATGCCGCCGAGGAGCCAGATGACCGCGACGACGGCGGGAATGCCCGCGACAGCCACGAAGGCGAGCCGGCGGAAGAACAGCCAGGCGATCAGGAGCGAGACACCGAGCGCCAGCAGCCGGAAGATCTTCTGATCGCGCGCAAGCGCCGAGATGATCTCGATCCGCATCGCGGCGAGCCCCGTCAGCGCCAAGTCGAGGTTAGTGCCCGCCAAGACCTCTTCGGCCTTGCTCCTGACTTCGCCGACGAGCCGGCGGTCCGTCTCTTCGCTCCGGTTTTTCTCGGCCAAGGAAATGGAGAAGACGGCGAGGCTGCCGTCGTCGGACAGGAGCTTATCGGCAATGAGGGGATTGGCCGTCGCCTCCTTGCGAAGCGCATCCCAGTTCTCGATCCTATCCAGGTCGTCCGGAAACAGCGGCTGGAGCTCCGCACCCTCTTCGGGCGGTTGAATGGCCGAGAACATCGACAACACGCTGCGCACGCCGGCGAGCGCGCCGAGCTCCTGGTCGAGCGTCTTGAGCGTCTTCAGGTCGTCGAGGTCGAAGGGCTTGTCCGAGGAAACGACCACGTGGATGTCGCGCTGGACGTCGGGAAAGCGCTCTTCGACGACATCGAGCTGGTCGAACGCCGGGTCGCCCGAGCGGAAAATCTCTCGAATGTCGCTCGAGAACTGTAGCTGGCTCGCCCCGTACGCCAGGATCGGGGTCACCAGAATCACGATCGCCAAGCATATCCAGGGATAGCGCAGGGAGACGAGGCCAAGCTTCTCCAGTCCGAACCCGGCTGTCATGCGGCTACCCGAGAGCGCCCGACATCATGGATCACCCCGTCTTTGTCGCTCATTCAACCCCCAGCTCAAATCCCGCAAGTTGTTAACCCAAAGACGGGCGAAGCCCAAGCCCCAGTGAGCCAAGCCCGGTCAACCTCTGCAAGCTGCCGCCCGTTAACCTAGGTAACCGTGGATGTCACAACCCTGAAACAAAATCACCTTAAGTCGCGCTTTATCGTGCTGAACACTCGGATCGAAGACGACGCGACAAACGAGCCGGAAATGCGGCAGTATCGCGCGCTTTTTATTTCCGACATCCATCTCGGCACCAAGGCCTGCCAAGCCGAAGCCTTCCTAGACTTTATCCGCTGCCACGACGCGCCCCGCATCTACCTCGTGGGCGACATCGTCGACTTCTGGCGCATCCGGCGCGGCATCTACTGGCCGCAAGCCCATAACGACGTCCTGCAAAAGCTGCTGCGCAAGGTCCGCAAAGGTACCGAGCTCGTCTACATCCCGGGCAATCACGACGAGGCCATGCGCGAATATTGCGGGTCCCAGTTCGGCGGCATCGCCATCGAGCGCCAGACGGTCCACACGGGCGCCGACGGCAGGCGCTATCTCATCATGCACGGCGACGAGTTCGACGTGGTCGTCCGCTACGCCAAGTGGCTCGCCTTCCTGGGGGACTGGAGCTACACGATGGCGCTTTGGTTCAACACGCATCTCAATGTCGTGCGCCGCTGGTTCGGCATGCCGTATTGGTCGCTGTCGGCCTACCTCAAGCACAGGGTCAAGCGCGCGGTGAACTATATCGGCGAGTTCGAGCAGGCCCTCTCGCAGGAAGCGCGGCGCAACGGCGCGCAAGGGGTCATCTGCGGGCACATCCATCACGCCGCCATGCGTCAGGTGGGCGACGTCGTCTATATCAATCTCGGGGACTGGGTCGAAAGCTGCACCGCCGTGGCCGAGACCGAGGAGGGGATCTTCGAAATCATCCGCTGGAATCCGCACACGGGCGTGCGCGGGGCCGACGCCCCGGCCAAGGAGCTTGAGGCTGCCGCCTGATGCGCATCCTCATCGCGACCGATGCCTGGCACCCCCAGGTGAATGGCGTTGTCCGCACCTATGAGAGGCTGGCCGTCGAGCTTCCGAAGCTCGGCGCCGAAGCCTGCTTCCTCGCCCCCTCTCAATTCCGCACGCTTCCCTGTCCCACGTATCCAGAGATCAGGTTGGCGCTCACCACACCGCGCACGATTGCGCGCCATATCGAGGCGGCGCAAGCCGACTTCATCCATATCGCCACGGAGGGCCCCATCGGCCTGATGACGCGGCAGTACTGCCGCAAGATGAAGCGCCCCTTCACCACGAGCTATCACACGCGCTTCCCCGAATATCTCTCGGCCCGGCTGCCCGTCCCCGAGTCTTGGGGCTACGCCTTCCAGAGGCGCTTCCACAATAGCGGGGCCGGGTTGTTCGTCGCCGCGCCTTCCGTGGAAGCCGATCTCAAGGCGAAGGGCTTCGAGCGCATGATGCGCTGGACCCGCGGCGTCGACGTGGATCTGTTCAAGCCGCGCAAAGTGCGCCTGTTCGGCACGGAGCCGGTCTTTCTCTATGTCGGACGCGTCGCCGTGGAGAAGAATATCAAGGCCTTTCTCGATCTCGACCTGCCGGGCCGCAAGGTGGTGGTCGGCGGCGGCCCGCAAGCGGCGGAGCTCGAGCGGCGCTATCCGGATGTGCTGTTCACCGGGCCGAAAGAGGGCGAGGACCTGGCCAAAGCCTATGCCTCGGCCGATGTGTTCGTGTTTCCGAGCCTCACCGATACGTTCGGCCTCGTGATTCTGGAGGCTTTGGCCTGCGGCGTGCCCGTGGCGGCCTTCCCGGCCCATGGGCCGAAGGACGTGCTCACGGACCCGGCGGTTGGCGCGATCGACACCGATCTCAGGGCCGCCGCGCTTCGCGCGCTGGAGCTCGACCGCGGCGCGGCCAGGGCGCATGCGCTGAATTACAGTTGGGAGAATTCGGCCCAGGAGTTTCTGGACAACGTGCTCGCGGCCCACAATCTGGGACTGCCCGAGCGGCGCCGGCTCTTGCCGCGCTTGCGCCGGCGGCGGGCCGAGACCCCCAAAAAGAAAGCGGCCCGGTTGGGGGGAAACCGGGCGCTTCATTCATGCGTCAGTTTGGGGGACGCTTGGGGGAACTTGCGTCCACCCAGAGATGGTTAGCGGCCCGTTTCTTTTCAAGACCGGACGTGCCAAGTTGTCGCACCTGACGCGCTAAGTCTCAGTAAGAGAAGGCAGAAAAAGGCTAGCCGAAAAGGGCGGCGCGCTTTACCGCGTGAAGCTCGGAGAGGGTCAAGGGCTCCGGCCGCTCGAACCGGGCGCTTTCCGGCCCGGCGGAGCCTCCGGCAGGCCTGGTGCGGCGCGGCTTGGCGCGGCCTCCGCGTGGAGGCTCCGACCCTGCGTCAGCATCGCATCCACGTCATGCTGCTTCAGGCCGTCGCCATCTTTCGGGGGACCGTTCAGAAGGTCGTCGTCGTCCTCGGTGAGTGGCCCCGCCGGCGCGGCCTCCCCAACATCCGAGGCGCCGATCATCGCGTGGATGCGCTGTTCGACATGGCGCAGCAAGCGCACCACCTTGGCGGTCCGCTGCCCGGTGATGTCCTGGAACGAGCACGCGGTGTAGATATCGATAGCGTGCCGATCGAGCCGGTCGCAGAACGCGGGGTCCACGCCCTTCTCCCGAAGCGTCCAGGCCACCTCTTGCACGTCCTCGGCAGCCGACAGGATCTCGGACGTGGCCGTCTCCGTGGCCTCGACGATCTGGTCGAGCTCCTCGGAAGCGTTTGAGAGACGCTTGTCGAAGGTCGGAGGCGTGCGAAGCTGGGCAATCTCGCGCCGTGTGCGGGTAATCGCCGCGCTGATATCCGCGAGCTCGGCGAGAATGCCGGAGAAGCCGCTTTGCCGTTGCGGCTTGAGCACCGCCGCCTCGAGCCTGGCGATGGCGTCGAGCAGCAATTGCGTCTCGGGCGCGTGTTGCGGCGCGATTCGGCGAGG
>NZ_LPWD01000055.1 GCF_001723295.1 Methyloceanibacter marginalis | reverse complement strand
GCCCCCGGCGCCAATCGCCCGATCATCCGCGCCTCGACAGCTACCGCATCCGCATCCAGGAGAACGGCATCGGCACCCACGACGTCTCGGCGATCTCCGAGGATCACGCCATTCCGATCGATCCGTCGGACGCCGACAAGATCGAGGTGGTGCGCGGCCCCTCCACCTTGCGTTACGGCTCACAGGCGATCGGCGGCGTCGTCTCAGTCGAGAACCAGCGCGTGCCGACCTATCTGCCGGAGCGCGGCTTCTCGGGTATGATCAAGGGCGGCGGCAATACGGTCGACGACGGCGGTGACGGGGCCTTCAGCGTGACCGGCGGCGCGGACGGTATCGTGCTTCATGCGGACGGCTTCATTCGCGACGTGAACGACTACGACACGCCGCTCGGCGAGGAGCTGAACAGCTTCGTCAGCAGCAAAGGCGGCTCGGCGGGTATCTCCCACGTCTGGTCGGACGGCTTCATCGGCGTGTCCTTCACGCGCTCGAGAGTTTTTATGGCATTCCGGGCGAGGAGGCGGCGGAAGGCTTCCTGCCGAGAATCGATCTCGAGCAGGACAAGGTCGTCGCCAAAGGTGAGTGGCGTCCGGAAACGTCCGGCATCGCCGCGGTACGTTTCTGGTTTGGCGCCTCCGATTACAAGCACGACGAGCTGGAAAGACATGCCGGCGGTCACGACGAGCACGAGGAGGAGGAGGAGGAGCACGACGAGCACGGGCACGACGACGATCACGACGAGCACGAGCACGAAGAGCACGGCCACGACGATGCGTTCGCCACAGGCTTCGAGGTCGGCTCCGTCTTCACCAACAAGGAGCAGGAAGCTCGGATGGAGATCCAGCATCTGCCGGTCATGAGCCGCTTCGGCCCCTTGAGCGGTGCGGTCGGCTTTCATTGGGACCACGCCGACACGGCAGGCTTGAGCTTCGAAGGGGACTCGCTTCTCGAGCCTGCGGAGACGGAGAGCTTCGCCGGGTTCTGGTTCGAGGAGCTCGAAGCCTCCGATCGGCTGAGCTTCCAAACCGCGTTGCGGGTCGAGAGCGCCAGCGTCGACGGGACCGGCTATGCCAGCATCGCCGATCCGGAGGATCCGGTCTTCTTCACGGGCACGCGGACCTTCGTGCCGGTGAGCGGCGGGCTGGGCGCGCTCTACGACTTCGGCAACAACACGGTGTTCCGGCTGAACGGACAGGCGGTCGAGCGTGCGCCGGCCGCGGCGGAGCTTTTCTCCAAAGGCGCGCATCACGCCAGCAACACTTTCGAGATCGGCAATCCGTTTCTCGACGAGGAGAAGGCCCAAACGCTGGAAGTGGGCCTGAAGCGGCCGGCGCCGGTTCCGCTACGACGCCAACGGCTACTACACGAACTATGACGGCTTCATCTACCGGCAGCTCACCGGGCTCACCTGTGGCAGCGATCTGGATTCGTGCGAGGCGGAGGGCCACGAAGAGGAGCACGAGGAGGAAGAGGAGCACGGTCACGGCCACGGCTTCGACCAGGTGCTGTTCGAGCAGCGCAACGCGACGTTCTACGGCGTGGAGCTGCTCGGTGAATACGACGTGGGATCGGTGTGGCGCGGCACCTGGGGCTTTGACGGGCAATACGACTTCGTTCACGCCAAGTTCGACAACGGCGAATATGTGCCGCGCATGCCGCCGCACCGTCTCGGCGGCGGCGTCTATTACCGCGACAGCACGTGGTTCGCGCGCGTCGGCCTGCTCCACGCCTTCGAGCAGACCCAGGTGGCGCCGGACGAGCTGACCACGCCCGGCTATACGCTGCTCAACGCCGAGCTGGCTTACGTGGTGAAGACGCAACCAGGGCCATCGGGATTTGCCCCGACCATGCTGATCGGCCTGAAGGGCGACAACCTCCTCGACGAGCAGGTGCTGAACTCCGCCTCCTTCAAGCGGCGCGAGGGCGTCTTAGAATCAGGTGCGAATGTCCGCCTGTTTGGAAGCCTGCGGTTTTAGGCTGCACGGTCGGGTACCGTGTTTGTCTTCCGCCACATAGACCTTGCCGCCTGCTCGACGCTCGCCATCACGCCTGTTGCGCAAAGCCCTGCAGCGTCAGCGCGCTGAGAAAATCCGCCAGCCGCTCGACAAAGGCCTCGTCGATCTTGAGATCGAACGGCGGCTGCGCGAACTGCTCGCGGTTAAGCACGAAGATGCTGCACTGGCCCATCAGCGAGATGGCCGCGCACATGGCGTCCTCACCCGACGCGCCCGGCGGCAGAAAGCGCCGCACGAGGTCCGTGGCGCTGTCGAGAAACGGCATCGCGCTCGTCTTCACGAAACTGCTGAGCGCCTTGCTGGGGCGGACATTCTCCCACGCGAAGATGCGGATGTAGTGGTTCATCTCCTTGCTGGCGAGAAGGGGCTGCAATTGCTGACGCAGGAAGCTGCGCAAGGCCTCCTCGCGCGGCATGTCCTTCAGCCTCTCGGGGCCGAAATTGTCGAGCCGCAAATAGCCCTCGAACGCGACCTTGAGCACTTCGAGGTAGAGCCTTCCTTGCCCTTGAAGTGATAGTTGATGGCCGCCTGGTTGACGCGCGCCTTGGTGACGATCGCCCGCACGCTGGTGCCGTCATAGCCCCGCTCGGCGAACAGCGCGACGGCGGCCTCAGGATGCTGTGGCGGGTGTATTCGGCGGGGCGGGTCATGGTGCGGCTGGTCATGAGCGGGGGGCACTTGGCGGGCGCTTTGGGGCGGGTTTGGGGGCGGAGAGATTCAAACAACCGTTTGAATTCAACCATACGCGGAGCCTGAGCGGATTGCAAACCGGGCAGATCCCCGACTATGGCGCCGGCGCGCAACGCCACCGGACCGCCGCGAATTTTCCCACGAGAGCCTGTGTCAGTCACTCTTTAGTCATAAACGAGTGTTTGAATTTCAAATGGTCGTTTGAAACACTTTGTAACAGTGCGTTCGTCACGGGGTCAACCGAAATGGCAAAAACGAGGGACATGTTCAAAAGCGCCGCCGAGCCGCCCGCTAGGGGCTCCGCGGTCTGGGATGCGCTGAGCAAGGCGCTGTTCGATCCGTACCGGCCCGAGCAGCACTATATGCGCGGCCCGGGTCCCAAATGGCA
>NZ_LPWD01000054.1 GCF_001723295.1 Methyloceanibacter marginalis | reverse complement strand
TCTGCAGCTCGCGTCCTCTTGAGCGAGGGATGGAGGCATTTTACGGCAGGTTTTGGAGGCGGGCATAAGTTCGGGGTCAATGCGCTGGAGACCGCGGCGCGTAAAGAATGGGTGCGGGCATAAGCCACTCGCTTGTCATCGCCCGGCTTGACCGGGCGCGCGCAGGATACGCTTTACAGCCCGACGTTGAACGCACACCGAGCGGCCATCCCTTACACCGCTAGTCCCTCAATATCCTGATAAGCGTCGCCACCCATCTCGAGATACTCTCGCTCACCTCGACCATGCCCGCTCGTCGTCGGCGTTATCCCCGCTCGCCAAATCTCTCTTATTCTGGTGGCGATGTGATGCCGAAAGGAATGTTGACATGGATAGGTCCGTAACTTGCACAAGACTTTTTCATATGAGCTCGCAGCTTCGGGCGGCGGCTCTCGCAACAAGCCTGCGCCGCCTCACGCACGCGTGCAAAGCCAATTTTAATCCCGATCAGCCGCGCGTCCCTGCCGGAAACCCAGACGGCGGCCAATGGACCGATGCCGGCAGCAGCAGCGCTGGTGGCGGCCAATGGACGGGTGGCAGACCAAGCCATCACGAAAGACCGGACAGCACGGAGGAACGAAGCTCTTCCGACTACCACATCGTGCAGTTGCGAGAGCCTAGTCCTGGCATCATCAGAATCGCGGACACAGGAGTTCCCGGCATTGCGATCGAGCGCTTCGACAAGACTGGGGATGCGCTGGTCGACAAAATGACGGAAATTCTTCTGAATAGAGCCTCGGCAGCTCATGTGGTCGTCGGCGAAGGCGCGGGCCCGCTGTACGGCGTGAACGTCCACATGGAATTCGCAAGGGGCCTGCGATCACAAAACCTTCCTGGCGTGGAGATCGAGCAAAGCTTCAGTGCTGGAGACGCTGTAAGATACGGATTAGATGGTTCCATAAGAACAGATGTAATCTTCCGAAGCGGGAAATCAGGCATTGCTGCGATATGGGATCTCAAGACTGGCTCGGCTCGGCTGGCACCTTGGAGAGCGCGAGAGATAAGTCGAGAAGTGGGTGTTGGATCCGAGGTGCCGATCATAGAGCTACACATACGACGAGGCGTGAGAAACAAGTGCCGGCAATCTCAGGGGTTTTCACTCAATGTCACGCTTATCTCCCCAATTGAACTCGAAGATGGTCGCGGTGCTTGGAGTTCTACTGCCAACGCTTCGACCCCGGAGCGTCATCCTGTTTGGGTTAGTGGGGGCGGTCGTTAGTCTCATGGTTGGGAACGGAAGTGTAACGGCTCTCGCCATCGCCATACCCTTTGCAGGTTTGGCGACCCTGGCCGTGTGGTGGGGATGGTGCAACAGAAAGCGCCGCCCTCCAGCGCCTGCGATCCTCAGCGCGAGAATTGTCGACGCCGATGACGATGGTTCAGCTGGCTGAGCGAAGGTCGCTTAAGGGCTTCGCCATCACGCCTGATGGGCAAAGCCCTGCAGCGTCAGCGCGCTGAGAAAATCCGCCAGCCGCTGCCGCGTCGATCTTGAGATCGAACGGCGGTTGCGCGAATTGCTCGCGGTGAGCACGAAGATGCTGCACTGGCCCATCAGCGAGATGGCGGCGCACATGGCGTCCTCGCCTGACGCAACCCTCCCCGAAGCCTCCTCGTCAAGCCGGTTGGCAAGCGCAAATGATATGTTATACCTCCGGATATTATAACATACGTCGCCTTGGGGGGCATCATGCTGAGCGCGTTGAACAGGGCCTGGTCGTTCTGTGCCCAATTTCCGGGATTCTCATGGGCAGTGCGGGTGGGCCTCCGCGCAAGAGGGCGGAGACGTCTATGAGCTCCCGCCGATCGAGATCACGACCGCCAGCCCCGTCGCCAAGCCCAAGAAGACAACCGGCGCAGGGTCGCGAGGGCCCTCTCACCCCGTTGCCCGGCCCAGCGCGCAGGCCGCGCCCGTGCAGCCAATTTCCGGGCAGCCCGTCGACCAGGTGCTGGACATCGACATTCCCGCGGGCGTCGCCGTCGTCTCAGGCGCCGACAGCTTCGTGCCGGTGACGGTTGCGACCGAGCGCGAGATCCTCGCGAACCCCGGGGCAACTATCACCGACAGTCTGCAGAACAAGCCCGGTATCTCGGGCACGACCTTCGCCCCCGGCGCCCATCGCCCGATCATCCGCGCCTCGACAGCTACCGCATCCGCATCCAGGAGAACGCATCGGCACCCAC
>NZ_LPWD01000053.1 GCF_001723295.1 Methyloceanibacter marginalis | reverse complement strand
GTCCGGCCAGCTCCCCGCCCCCGATCCCGCGTTCGGCGGCGTGATCAAGGACGATGCCCTGCAGTCGACCCCATGGTGGGCACCGCGCATCGTGCCGCCGAAGGACGCGCCGAACATCCTGCTGATCATCACCGAGACGCGGGCTTCGGCGTGCCGAGCACCTTCGGCGGCGTGATCCCGACGCCGACGATGGACGACATCGCCAATGAGGGGCTGCGCTATACCCGAGTGTTCTCGACGGCGCTGTGCTCGCCGACGCGGGCGGCGCTCATCACAGGGCGCAATCACCACTCGGCGGGCTTCGGGGTGATCTCCGAGCAGTCGACCGGTTACCCCGGCTACAACAGCATTATCGCCGAGGACAAGGCAACGATCGGGCGCATCCTGCTCGACAACGGCTACGCGACCTCGTGGTTCGGCAAAAACCACAACACGCCGGCCTTTGCCGCGAGCCAAGTCGGCCCGTTCGACCAGTGGCCGACCGGCATGGGCTTCGAGTATTTCTATGGGTTCGTCGGCGGCGACGCCAACCAGTGGCAGCCCAACCTGTTCCGCAACACCACGCAGATCTATCCGTTCAAGGGGCAGGAGGGCTCCTGGAACCTCGTGACGGCGATGGCCGACGACGCCATCGACTACATCTCACGCATGCACCAGACCCAGCCGGACAAGCCGCTCTTCATCAAGTACGCACCCGGCGCCACTCATGCACCGCACCATCCGACCAAGGAATGGGTCGACAAGATTAGTGCGATGCACCTTTTCGACGACGGCTACGAGAAGCTGCGCGAGCGCATCTTCGAAAACCAGAAGCGGCTTGGCATCGTCCCGCAGGATGCGAAGTTGACGCCCTGGCCCAAGGACCTCCTCAAGCCGTGGGACGAACTGACCCTGGAGGCGAAGAAGCTATTCATCCGGCAGGTCGAGGTGTTCGCCGCCTACGCAGCGTACAGCGACTATGAGATCGGCCGCGTAATCCAGGCTTTCGAAGACCTTGGCAGGCTCGACAACACGCTCGTCATCTACATCAACGGCGATAACGGCACGAGCGCCGAGGGCGGCCCCTTGGGCACGCCCAACGAGGTCGCGTTCTTCAATGGCTTGAACGAGATCCCGGTCGACGTGCAGATGAAGTTCTACGACGTCTGGGGCACCGAGCAGACCTACAATCATATGTCGGCCGGCTGGTCGTGGGCCTTCGACACGCCCTTCGACTGGTTCAAGCAGAACGCCTCCAGGCTCGGCGGCATCAACCAGAACATGGTCGTGTCATGGCCGGCGCGCATCAAGGACAAGGGCGGTCTGCGCGAGCAGTTCCTCCACGTCATCGACGTGGTGCCGACGATTCTAGAAGTTGCCGGCATAAACGCGCCGCAAATGGTCGACGGCATCGAGCAGGCGCCGATCGAAGGCACGAGCTTCGCCTACACCTTCGATGCGGAGAACGCCAAGACGGCGTCCCGGCACCAAGACCCAGTATTTCGTGATGATGGGCCAATGGGCGCTCTACGACGATGGCTGGCTCTTGAGCACCAAGGTCAATCGCGCACCTTGGCAGGCCTTCGGCCCCGCCAATCCCGACCGCTGAACAATCAGGTCTTCCAGCTCTACGACCTGAGCAACGACTTCAACCAGACCACCGACATCGCTGCGGAACACCCGGACAAGGTCGCCGAGATGCGGCAGAAGTTCGTTGCGGAAGCGAAGAAATATCAGGTCCTTCCGCTTGACGCGTCGGTCGCGGCCCGCATCGTGGCGCCGCGCCCGAACATCACCGCCGGGCGCAGCGAGTTCGTCTACACGCGCCCGATGGTTGGCCTGCCGCAAGGCGATTCGCCGCTTCTGTTGAACACCTCCTACACGATCACCGCCGACATCGAGGTGCCGGAAGGGGGCGCCGAGGGCATGATCCTCACCTCCGGCGGGCGCTTCGGCGGCTACGGCTTCTACCTCCAAGAGGGCAAGCCGGTGTTCCTATGGAACATGGTCGACCTCGAACGCCTGAAATGGGAGAGCCCGGACGCGCTTTCGCCCGGCCGCCACACGGTCGAGTTCGACTTCGTCTACGACGGCCTGGGCTCCGGGACGCTCGCCTACAACGATTTCAGCGGCGTCGGCAGACCGGGAACCGGAACCCTGAAGGTCGACGGCAAGGTCGTGGCCACCAAGAAGATGGAGAAGACCCTGCCGATGATCCTGCAATGGGACGAGAGCTTCGACATCGGCTCCGACACGCTCACCGGTGTCAATGATGCGGACTACAAGCCGCCATTTGCTCTGACCGCCAAGCTCGAGAAGCTGACGATAAAGATGGATCGGCCCAAGCTTACACCGGAGGACATCGCGAAGCTGGAGGACGCGCAAAAGGCGGCCGGGGATGCCAATTAGCGCCTAGCCAACAACTAACAAAGGAGTGAGCAATATGGCCGGCCTAACTCGAAAACTCAGGAGACTGATCGTGGCAGGACCATCGGCACTAGCGCTGACGCTGGTTGCAGGAATGGCGACTTCGCCGGGCGCAGTGGCCGGCGAAGAGGAGGCGAAGGCTCTGCTGAAGGCCATGACTGACTACATGGCAGCACAGAAGGCTATCTCGTTTGACTTCGATGCCACCCTCGAGGTCGTCACCGAAGACGGGCAGAAGCTCGGACTGGCGAGCTCGGGTGCAGTCTCACTCACCCGGCCTGACAAGATCCGCGCCTCCCGATCGGGCGGCTTCGCTGACATCGAGACCGTCTTTGACGGGACGACGCTGACGGTGCTGGGCAAGAACAAGAATGTCTACACGCAGGTCGAAATTCCAGGCTCAATCGATCATCTGGTTGACGAATTGAAAGACAAATACAATAGGCCCCTTCCAGCCGCGGACCTGCTTCTCACCAATGCCTACGATGAATTGATGGCCAATGTGATTGACGTGAAAGACCTTGGCAGCGGCGTGATCGGCGGGACCGAATGCGATCACCTCGCTTTTCGAGCCAAGGAGGTCGATTGGCAAATCTGGATTGCCCAAGGTGACCGTCCCTATCCTTGTCGGTACGTCATAGCGTCCAAGCTCATTGACGGTGACCCGCAATACAGTGTGCAGGTCAGCGACTGGAAGACGGGCGACGAGGTCGCCACCGACAGCTTCAGCTTCGAGGCGCCGGCTGATGCCAAAAAGGTCGATATAGCCGAACTGAAGAAGATGAAGGACATGGGTGAATTGCCGAGCCACTTCACCATAGGAGGCAAACAATGAGCTTGTCGAAGAAACTTGGCTTGCTGCTGCTGGCCAGCATGGTCGGATTTGGCGGCCTCGCAATCAGCGAAAGACTCTCCACCCCCGGGGTTCACGGTCTCGTTTCCACGGCCGACGCTCGCATTGGTCGCCCACTGACTCCGGTCAGCGTCGCCGGCGTGGCCCGTCGGACCGTGCGTCGGTGCGCCGTTGGCGTCTATAACTGCTAGGCAGACGCCAACTAGCCGGCAGAAGTGAAAAAGGGGCGCCCTGGGGCGCCCCTTTTTGTGACTAGTAGCGGTAGTGCTCCGGCTTGAACGGGCCTTCGGTCTTGACGCCGATATAGGCGGCCTGCTCGTCGCTCAGCTTGGTGAGATGGGCGTCGAGGCGGCCCAGATGCAGCTGCGCGACTTTTTCGTCCAGATGCTTCGGCAGCACATAGACCTTGTTTTCGTACTTGCCGACATGCTGCCACAGCTCCATCTGCGCCAGCACCTGGTTCGTAAACGATGCGCTCATCACGAAGCTCGGATGGCCCGTGGCGCAGCCGAGATTGACGAGGCGGCCTTCGGCCAGGAGCAGAATGCGCTTGCCGTCGGGGAACTCGACCTCGTCCACTTGCGGCTTCACATTGTGCCACTTGAAGTTCTTCAGACCGCCCACCTGAATCTCGGAATCGAAATGCCCGATATTGCAGACGATGGCGCGGTCATGCATGGCGCGCATGTGCTCGACGGTGATGACGTCCTTGTTGCCGGTGGCTGTGACGAAGATGTCGCCCTTGGGCGCGGCCTCCTCCATGGTGATCACCTCGTAGCCTTCCATCGCCGCCTGCAACGCACAGATCGGATCGATCTCGGTGATCGCCACGCGCGCGCCCTGGCTCTTCAGGCTCTCGGCGCAGCCCTTGCCCACGTCGCCATATCCGGCGATCACGGCATACTTGCCGGCGAGCATGACGTCGGTGGCTCGCTTGATGCCGTCCGGCAGGCTCTCGCGGCAGCCATAGAGATTGTCGAATTTCGACTTGGTGACGCTGTCGTTGACGTTGATGGCGGGGAAGGGAAGCTTGCCCTTCTTCTGCATCTCGTAAAGCCGATGCACGCCGGTCGTCGTCTCTTCCGACACGCCCTTCAGGTTGTTTTTTACTTTCGAGTAGAAGCCGGGCTCGCGTTCCAGCCGCTTCTTGATGGTGGCGAACATCGCCGTCTCTTCGTCGTTGCCGGGCTTGGCGAGCACGGATGGATCTTTTTCGGCTTCCGCGCCGAGGATCACGATCATCGTGGCGTCGCCGCCGTCGTCGAGAATGAGATTGGCGGTCTCGCCGCCGGGCCATTCGAGGATGCGGTCTACGTAGTCCCAGTACTCTTCCAGCGTCTCGCCCTTGACGGCAAAGACCGGGGTGCCGTTTGCGGCGATAGCCGCAGCAGCGTGGTCCTGGGTTGAGAAGATGTTGCAGGAGGCCCAGCGCACCTCGGCGCCGAGGGCCTCGAGGCTCTCGATCAGGACCGCGGTCTGGATGGTCATGTGCAGGCAGCCGGCGATCCGGGCGCCCTTCAGGGGCTGCGCCTTGCCGAATTCCTCGCGCACCGCCATTAGGCCCGGCATCTCGGTCTCGGCGATGGCGATTTCCTTGCGGCCCCAATCGGCGAGCCCGATATCCTTGACGTGGTAGTTCATGCGGTCTCCGCTTGGCTGTATAAAGATATAAAGAAGTCCTTATATCTTATCCGCCCCCCAGAGAGTCAAGGGGGCGCCCCGGGTCGGGGCAAATGACCATGGCGCGCTGACTTAAGCCGGAAATTGCCTGCAAAATCTGGGAGTAAGGCCCCAATTATCAGGATCTCGTCAGCGGCCGACGCATAGCGTCCATGTACCGGCGCGCCCTGCCGGCCGCCCAAGAGGTCTCGCCGTGCTCGATTCCCCCAAGACGCCAGCACAAGCTCAAATCCGCGTATGGGACCCCTTCGTCCGGGTCTTTCACTGGACCCTGCTTGCCGCCTTCACGGTGGCTTATCTCGTCGAGGACCCGCACATTGTTCACGTGTGGTCCGGATACGTCATCGCCGGGTTGATCCTGGCCCGCGTGGTCTGGGGCTTTGCCGGCTCACGACACGCGCGGTTCTCCGATTTCGTCTATCGTCCCATGACAACCTTCGCATATATCCGCGACCTCCTTCTGATGCGCGGCAAGCGTTATCTCGGCCACAGCCCGGCGGGCGGTTACATGATCCTTCTCCTGCTCGTGATGCTCGCGGCAACCGGCATCGCCGGGTTGATCGTTTATGGCGGGGAGGAGCAGGCCGGGCCGTTGGCCGGCATGGTGTCGAAGGCGACGGCCGAGAACTTCGAGGAAATCCACGAAGTGCTCGCCAATATCACGCTCGCCCTGATTGTCGTGCACGTCGCCGCCGTGATCTTCGCAAGCTTCGCGCATCGCGAGAACCTGCCACGCGCCATGGTGACGGGCTGGAAGCGCCGGTAGGCGCGTCAGTCCTCTTCGCCGAAGCCGTTTTCGACCAGCGCGATGAGCGCCTCGATAGCGGGTTTCGCCTCCTCGCCGTTCACCTCGATGTGGATCGAGTGGCCTTGGCCCGCGGCGAGCATCATCAGTCCCATGATCGAGGTGCCGCCCACGGTGTGCCCTTCGCGGCTCACGCGCACATTGGCCTTGAACTCGCCGGCGCAGCGCACGAATTGCGCCGAAGCGCGCGCATGCAGGCCCTTCTTGTTGGGGATCATGACTTCGGCGAAGAAGACGCCTTTTTCCCGCTCACCGGAGATATGGCGCGCCGGGGTCACGGTGCTCAATTCGCCGCCAGGATCTGACTCGCGACGCTGATATATTTGCGTCCTGCCTCTTGGGCCTGGGTGATCGCCTCCTCGAGGCCGCACTCGCCGCGCACGCTCGCGAGCTTCACCAGCATCGGAAGATTAACGCCCGCGACCACCTCAACATTGGGCCGCTCCATGGCCGAGATCGCCAGATTCGATGGGGAGCCGCCGAACATGTCGGTGAGCACGACAACACCTTCGCCGGCATCGACCATGTCGAGCGCCGACAACATGTCCGCGCGCCGGACATCGAGATCGTCATCAGGACCGATGGATACAGTCTCGATCTGCTCCTGCGGCCCCACCACATGTTCGAGCGCCGCGCGGAACTCGCGTGCGAGATTGCCGTGGGTCACGATAACGACGCCGATCATGCTACCTCTTGGATGAATGCCGCCCGGCCAAAGGCCGCTATCTTTGTCGGGTGCGGGGTCAGGCGCAAGCCCGAAACCGCCTCGGTAAAGCCTATTGTTCGGGCGCGCGCAAGAGCGCCATTTTCAACTTCAACGGCGCCGACGCCTCAAACGGCGAGAGCTGCAGCAACGGCATGTCAACGCCTTCCAGAGCCGTTCGATCCCAAGGATCCGGCGGCATGCGCGGCACGTGATCAGCCGCGACCAGGTCGCACACAAGCACGAGCCGCGCCGCGGCGATAGTGGGCATCTCCTGGACGCCGAGCCCGCGCACCTCCATCATTCCGGCCAGCGTCTCGGGCGCGGAGACAGTCACGGTCGTGCCGTTCACATCGAGTTGGACCTGATCGTCGGCGACAAGAAGAGGACGCAGTTCGCCTTCGTTCGGAAGCGCCAGGAAGCGAAGCGCCAAGTCCGATTTGCCGGCACCCGGCGCCCCGCGCAGCAATGCGGCGCGATCCCCGAGAGCCACGCACGTGCCATGAACGAGCGCACGCACCATCGCGGTCGCCGATCCTATGCCGCCGGCAGGCGGATGACGAAGCGTGCCCCGCCGCTCGTCGAGCTCGCGTCGCGGCCGGGCCTGTTCTCCGCATAGAGACGGCCGCCATGCGCCACCACGATCTGCCGCGAGATGTTGAGGCCAAGCCCGGAGTTCTGGCCGAAATTCTCTTGCGGCCGGTCGGTGTAGAAGCGCTCGAAGATGCGCTCGAGATTCTCCTCGGGAATGCCCGGCCCTTCGTCCTCGATCGCGATCTGGATTTCGTTGCCGATGCGGCGGGCGGCGACGGTGACGCGTCCGTCCGGCGGCGAGAAGGAAATGGCGTTCTCGAGCAGGTTCACCATCACCTGGTGGAGACGGCTGTCATGCCCGTTCACGCGATAAGGATGCGCGCCCGGCGCGTAGGCGATTTCGAGCACGCTTCCGGGATGTCGTCGCGATGTATGTCGTTGAACAGCGACACGGTCGCGCGCAGCATCTCGTCCATGCTCACCAGCTCGGCATCCTCCCGGGCGAGCTCCGCATCGAGGCGCGACGCATCGGAGATGTCGCTGATCAGCCGGTCGAGCCGTCGCACGTCGTGCTGGATGATCTCCATCAAGCGCTCGCGCGACTCCTCGGTCTTGGCGAGCGGTAGGGTCTCGGTGGCGCTGCGCAACGAGGTGAGAGGGTTTTTGAGCTCGTGCGCCACGTCGGCGGCGAAGCTTTCGATCGCGTCGATCCGGCGATAGAGCGCGCCCGTCATGTCGCGCAGCGCACCGGACAAATGGCCGATCTCGTCGGAGCGGTCGGTGAAGTCGGGGATCTCGGCGCGGGCCTAACGCTATGGCGCACGCGCTCGGCGGC
>NZ_LPWD01000052.1 GCF_001723295.1 Methyloceanibacter marginalis | reverse complement strand
AGCAGGAGAATGTTATTGCTGAGGACGATGCCCACCATCCGCCCCCTGGAACAGCAGCAAGTAGAAGTAAAAGAGCCCGAGCGGATCCGTCGAGCTCAGGTAGTAGCGCGCATAGAGAATGATCAGCAGTCCCATGCCGAGAATGAGCGCAGCAAAGAACAGCCCCAAGCCATCGAGGAAGAACGAGAAGGACAAGCCGATCATCGGCAGCCAAGCACGCTCCAGGCCAAGACTTCGCCCCGGTAAAGGCCGGCGCCGCGGAAAGAAGACACATGAGGGCGACGGAGGGTTACGGCCCCTGTCGCGATCGCGCAGAAGTTGCGTCCATGGCGGATCGCCAGGAGCGGGATGACGGCACCGAGAAATGGGGTCAGCGCAACAACGGCGAGCAGCATCGTGGAGGCTACCGAGTTTGTGGGAAATCAGCCGCTTGCGGGGCTGCGCGGGGACTATTGATCAGAATCTGCACGTCATCGAAGCATAGTTGGGGGACGCTCGAAAGTCGCCGGAAACCGGCAAGCGGCCTGAGGATTTTTGCCGCACGGCGTTCCAAAGCGAGTCTGGGAAAGGCCCTCGCTAGTCGACGCCATAGAGCCAATCAAACTGACGAAGCGTCGCCGTCTCGCTGCGAAGACCGAGCGCCGTGTTGCGTGCAAGCCGCGCCGGTCCCCTTAAGTGATAGATCCGGCCGAGGCGCCGCGCGGTGTTTTTGAGGCGCGTGGCGCGCGGGCGGCGCGCGTTCTCGTAGGTGCGGAACGCGTGGCGGGGTCGTTGCGGCCGGCGGCGAAATATTTCGCGAGCATGGCGGCGTCCTCGATGGCGACGCCGCGCCTTGGGCGAGATAGGGCAGCACGGGATGGCCGCGTCTCCGACCAGCGTTACTGCTCCCCGGCTCCAACGAGGCAGCGCGGGCAGCGAGAATAGCGACCAGGCGCGCCAGCCTTCCGCCCGTTCCAGCAATGATTTCGACTCCTTGCACCAGCGGGTGAATCCGGAAAGCAAAGACGAAGGGTCCGCCGTCTGGTTCCAGCCTTGCGCCTTCCTGCCCCCTGCGGTCACGGCCACGACGTTCAACGCTCCGCCGGCGTGCACCGGGTAATGCACGAGATGGGCTTTGGGGCTCAGCCACAGGCCGATGACGGGGGCCGAGAAGGGTGCCGGCAGACCCTTTCGCGGCAGGAGCGTGCGAAACGCCGTGGCGCCCGCGTAGGACAGCGCGGCCTCCGGCGCGACCCATTTTCGCACCGTGGACCACAGTCCATCGGCCCCGATCAGGCTCGAGCCTTCAATGGTCGTACCGTCGAGATTGGCGATCGTGATGCCGTCACGCGCCTCGATGCCCGAGACGTCGAAGCCGGAACTGAGAGAGACGGCCGAGGCGGCCTCGGCGGCGGTCCGCAGTCCCGCGTGAAGATCGGCACGGTGAAGCGTCAGATAAGGCGCGCCGTAGCGCTGCTCCGCGTGGTCGCCCAAAGGCACGGTGGCGAGCCGGCGCCCGCTCAGCCCGTCGAACAGCCAGACTGCTTCGGGCCGGAAGGTCTGTGGCAGGAGCACATCGAGCACGCCGAGGCTGCGCAAAATGCGCGTGGCGTTGGGTCCGAGCTGGATGCCCGCGCCGCTCTCCTCGGCGAAAGTGGAACGTTCCAGGACTGTGGCGTTAATCCCAGCGCGGCCAAGCGCGATCGCCGTGGACAGCCCGCCAATGCCGGCGCCGGCGATGAGGACAGGCAGGTCTTGCGCCATTTGACGTGTCAGGCCGCCGGGGCGCCGGGCGGTGTGGTGGCGACGTACACGCAGCCTTCCGGCCGGCTGTCGGTTGCCTTGAGTCCGTCATCGTACTCGTACAGCGTGGAGCAATAGGGGCAGATGATCTGCTTGTCGTCGCCCATATCCAGATAGACGTGCGGATGATCCTGCGGGGGCGCGGCCCCCATGCATTGGAACTCCTTGACGCCGATCTTGATCCGGTCGACGCCTATGTCATTCACGAAATGGGGCACGAGCGTTTTGGGACATGACGATCCGTTCGCTGGTCTCGTTATAAGAAGGCGCGGGCAGCATAGTGAGCCTGAAGCCAAAGCGGTAGGTCAAGAATGCAAAGCTTCGATTCCGACGGCGTGCGGATCGCCTATCTGGATGAAGGCGAGGGGGAGCCGATCCTGCTGATCCACGGTTTCGCCTCAAACATCGGCGCCAATTGGATCGACCCGCAATGGGTCCGGACGTTGACGCAAGCCGGGCGCCGTGTCATCGCCCTCGACAATCGAGCCCACGGCGAAAGCGATAAGCTCTACGAACCAGAGCGCTACGGCGCACCGGAGATGGCGGAGGACGCGCGGCGTCTGCTCGACCATCTGGGCATCGAACGCGCCGACGTGCTCGGTTACTCCATGGGTGCGCGCATCGCCGCCTTTCTTACGTTCGCCCATCCGGAGCGCGTGCGCAGCGTGATCTTCGGGGGTCTCGGCATCAACATGGTGAGGGGCATGATCGGCTCGGGGCCGCTTGCCAAGGCGCTCGAAGCGCCGCGGCTCGAGGATGTGACCAACGACACGGCGCGGAGCTTCCGCATCTTCGCCGAACAGACCAAGAGCGATCTCAAGGCGCTGGCGGCCTGCATGCGCGGACCCCGGGAGAAGGTGCCGCCCGAGAAGCTCGGCGAGATCACCGTGCCGGTGCTGGTCGCGGTGGGTAGCAAGGACGTGATCGGCGGGTCGGGCGCGGCGCTTGCGGAGTTGATCCCGAGTGCCCAATTCCTAGAGATCACCGGACGCGATCACATGAAAGCGGTAGGCGATTCCAGGTTCAAACAGGGCGTGCTCGACTTTTTAACCTCGCGTCCTTAGTGGTTGATTTTTCGGTATGGGCTCTCGTGGTAGACGAAGCGGAATGATCCTGCTACGGGGGCTCAAGTGAGGTGAGCCATGCATAAGTCGGCAATGGCGGCACAGCCGCAGATCAAGACCTACGATCCGGTTTGGAGCCAGGTGCGGCGGGAAGCCGAGGAGATCAGCGCGGCCGAACCGGCGCTCGGCGGCTTCATCTACGCGTCGGTGCTGAGCCATGCGCGTCTTGAGGATGCGGTGTGCCACCGTCTCGCGCGGCGGCTTCAGCACGCCGTGCTCGATCCCGGCTTGATCCACAACACCTTCCACGAGGTGCTCCAGGCCGACCCTTCGCTCGGTGAAGCCTTTCGGGCGGATCTGATGGCGTGGATGCAGCGCGATCCGGCTTCCGACCGCCTGATCGAGCCGTTGCTCTATTTCAAGGGCTTCCATGCGCTTCAGACCCACCGCATCGGTCACCGGCTGTGGAACGCGGGCCGCAAGGACTTTGCGCTTTATCTCCAGAGCCTCGTGTCGCGCTTCCTCCAGGTGGACATCCACCCGGCGGCCAAAATCGGCCGAGGCATCATGATTGATCACGCCACGGGTATCGTGATCGGCGAGACCGCGGTGGTGGGCGACAATTGCTCGCTCTTGCATGGCGTCACGCTTGGCGGTTCCGGCAACGAGCAGGGCGACCGCCATCCCAAGATCGGCTGCGGGGTGATGATCGGCGCCGGCGCCAAGATCCTGGGCAACATCAAGGTCGGCGACTGCGCCCGGATTGCTGCGGGCAGCGTGGTGCTCAAGGACGTGCCGCCGCAGCGGACGGTAGCCGGCGTTCCGGCGCGGGACATCGGCGCCAATACATGCGCGGAGCCGGCGTGACCATGGACCAGTTCTTTACTGGCAGCGAAGAAACAAGCCGCCGCTAGGGCTGGCAGCAGCTCAAAGGGATAAGTGCGTGACACGCGACGAGATTCTGAAGCTCGAAACCTATCTGCAGAAGACGTTTCAACTGCCGTCGATCCAGGTCCGGCAACGGCCGCAGAAGGACGATTCCGCCGAGGTTTATATCGGGGAGGAGTTCATCGGCGTGCTGTTCCGCGACGATGACGACGAGGACGAGACCGCCTATCAATTCCAGATGGCGATCCTCGATTTCGACCTGAAATAGCGGTTCCGTGCCGGGCCGGCACGGGTGTTAACCAGTCCTTAAGAATTCCCTGCGGATGGGCCCGGTCCCCTCGCTACAGTGCTTGTTGCGGAAAGCACGGCGAGGGGCGCCATGGAATTGGTCATTTATGCGTATCTGACGGCTGTCGGCTTCGTGTTGGCCGGCGTGCTGTCCAGCTTCGTCCAGCTCGTGTCCGGCCAGCCGATGCGGTTCGGCGTGGAGCCGAACTCCACCCTGACCTCGATCCTAGGCGTTGTCCTGAGGGTCTTCGCAGGCCCTGCGATCCTCATGCGCAATGCCTGGCGGGGCATGCTGATCGAGGCGCGTCCGAAATTCTGGTTCGGGCTTTCCGCGGCGATCGCGGCGTTTTGGAGCCTGCTCATCGGCGCGTGATGATCGATATCGTCTTGAATCTTTAGGATCGGCTGCGCGCCCCAAAAAAAGGAGCCGGTCTCTTAAGGAGAGA
>NZ_LPWD01000051.1 GCF_001723295.1 Methyloceanibacter marginalis | reverse complement strand
GAGCGGCCGGCCCGCGCACGCAGTCCTCCTCACCACGGGTGAAGGAGCTGTTCGGCGTTGCTTCCGTCGCCGAGGCCGCGGCCCTCGCCGCCGCGGGTCCCGCCTCCAAGCTTATTGTCGCGCGCATCGTGGTGGGGCCCGCGACCTGCGCCCTCGCCGCCGCGGACGCGAGGCGTGACCGTCCATTTCATCGGCGCCGGGCCTGGCGCCGCCGACCTGATTACGGTGCGGGGCCGCGACCTCCTCGCGCGCTGCCCTGTCTGCCTCTATGCCGGCTCTATCGTATCAAGAGACCTGCTCGCCTACTGCCCTCCCGGCGCGCTTGTCGATACGGCGCCCCTCGCGCTCGATGAGATAGAGGCGGAGTATGTCACCGCGCATGAAGCGGGGCAGGATGTAGCACGGCTCCATTCCGGCGACCTCTCGGTGTTCAGCGCCGTGGCCGAGCAGATGCGCCGGCTCGACGCCCGCGCTATTCCCTTCACGCTGACGCCGGGCGTGCCTGCCTTCGCCGCTGCCGCCGCAGTGCTCCAACGCGAGCTCACCGTGCCGGAAGTGGCGCAGAGCGTCGTCCTCACCCGTGTGGCGGGACGCGCCTCCGCCATGCCCGCCGGAGAGACGCTTGCGGCATTCGGGGCCACGGGCGCACGCCTGGCGATCCACCTCGCCGTCCATGCGCTGGATAAGGTCGTGGGGGAGTTGAAACCGTACTACGGCGCGGACTGTCCTGTGGCCGTGGTGGCGCATGCGAGCCAGCCGCAAGAACGCATCCTGCGCGGTACGCTTCAAGATATTTGCGCGCAACTGGCAGAGGGTCCCATCGAGCGCACGGCGCTGATCCTGGTTGGCCCGGCGCTCGCAACTCGAGATTTCAGGGAGAGCGCGCTCTATGACGCGGATTATCGCCGCCGTTATCGCGGAGGCCCGGTATGAGCGCGCCCGGGTTCATCGTCGCGGCCCACAAATCGGGCGCCGGCAAGACGACAGTGACGCTCTCGTTGCTCGCCGCGCTACGCCGCCGCGGACTGGCCGTGCAGGCGGCCAAAGCCGGGCCGGACTATATAGACCCGGCGTTCCATGCGGCAGCGACCGGCCGTCCAAGCGTCAATCTCGACAGCTGGGCCATGGCGCCCGGCCTCCTGGATGGCCTGGTGCGCGCGGCCGTCGCCGGCAGCGATATCCTCGTCATCGAGGGCGTCATGGGCCTGTTTGACGGGATCGGCGGCGAGCCGGGCCGCACGGGGTCCACCGCCGATCTCGCTTCGCGTTTTGATCTCCCGGTCCTGCTGGTGATCGACGTTTCCGGTCAGTCGCAGTCGGCGGCGGCGCTGCTGCGCGGCTTCGCCAGTCACGATTTGCGCGTTCGCATCGCGGGCGTCATTCTGAACCGCGTCGGCAGCGAACGGCACCATCGGCTTGCTGCGACCGCCATCGAGGCATTGCAGATTCCCCTTCTCGGCGTTCTGCCTCGCAACGAGGCGATCGCCTTACCCGAACGGCACTTGGGGCTGGTTCAAGCGGGTGAGCATGGCGACCTGGAGACGCGGCTCGATGCGCTCGCGGAGATGGCCGAGCGGCATCTCGATCTCGATGCAATTCTCAATCTCGCGGCGCCGCCATCGGCAACAATCGTGAAGCCGACAACGGCGCTGCCGCCACCCGGCTCGCGCATCGCCCTGGCGCAGGACGCGGCCTTCACCTTCGTCTATCCGCATCTCGTCCAAGACTGGCGGGTACAAGGTGCGGAGATCTTGCCGTTCTCTCCACTCGCCGACGAAGGACCCGGGGAGGCGTGCGACGCCTGCTGGCTGCCCGGCGGCTATCCGGAACTGCATGCGGGCGCCCTGGCCAAAGCAGAGAACTTCAAGAGATCGCTTGCGGCGTTCGCCGGAACCCGGCCCGTGCACGGGGAGTGCGGCGGCTACATGGTTCTGGGCGAGGGGCTGGTCGACGCGAAAGGCAGACGTCACGCTATGACGGGCTTGCTCGGTCATGCGACGAGCTTCGCGGAACGCAAGCTTCATCTCGGCTATCGCCAGGCGCAGCTGTTGGCGGACTGCGTGCTTGGCAAGCAAGGCACCATGGTCCGGGGCCACGAGTTCCACTACGCGCGCATCACCGAGACCGGCAACGATGCACCGCTCACCGAGATCGCCGACGGCGAGGGCAAGGCGCTAGGCACTGCGGGCCAAAGGCGCGGCAACGTCACCGGCACTTTCTTCCATGCGATCGCTGCAGCCTGACTCAGCTAGATTTGTCGGAAATTTGTGCTTCTTCAAAGGTCGCCATGCCCGTGTGGCAGGCGAGCGCGGCACGCAACACCAACAGCGCGACCGCGGCCCCCGAGCCTTCGCCGAGCCGCAAGCCGAGATCGAGCAGCGGCGTCATACCGAGTTCGTCCAGCAACAGACCGTGTCCGGCTTCCGCTGAGAGATGTCCGACGCGAGCATGATCGAGGGAGTCTTCGCGCAAGAGTTTCAACGGCGCCACGGCCGCCGTCGACACGATCCCGTCGATGAGCACCGGGATGTGTTTGTGGCGCGCCGCCAGACATGCGCCGAGGATGGCGGCGAGTTCTCGGCCGCCGACGCAGGCCGCCGCGCGCAAGGGATCGCCGAGTGCATCCTTATGACGTTCGAGCGCTTTCTCGATGGCCGCGCGCTTGCGGGCAAGTCCCTGGTCATCAATGCCCGTGCCCGTGCCGGCAAAACGTCCGCCGCCGCCGAACAGGGCTGCGGACAGTGCCGCCGCCGCGGTGGTGTTGCCGATTCCCATCTCGCCGAGGACGACCAGATCGGCATCGTCGGAGACTTCGTCGTAGCCGGCGCCCACCGCATCGAGAAACGCCGTCTCATCCATGGCAGGCTTTTTGGTGAAATCCGCAGTCGGTGTGTCCAACGACAACGATGTGATGCGCAAGGCGGCGCCGCTCAAGCAGGCGAGTTGGTTGATGGCCGCGCCGCCTGCGGCGAAGTTGGCCACCATCTGAGCCGTGACCTCCGAGGGGTACGCAGAGACGCCTTGGGCGGTGACCCCGTGATTGGCCGCGAAGACCAGGATCTCGGGCCTATCGAGCCTCGGCGGGTTGCGGCCCTGCCAGGCGGCGAGCCAGGCGGTGAGGTCCTCCAACCGCCCCAGACTTCCCGAGGGCTTCGTCAACCGCGCTTCGCGCGCGCTCACGGCCTCGGCGGTGGCTTGGTCCGCGTCGGGCAGATCGCGGCAGGCGGCGCGCAATTGCTCTAATGAAGCGAAGCGGGACATTTCGGCGTAGGCTCCGGCGGAAGCGGCAGCAAAGGATTTTACGGGGATGGGCGCCATTACCACGGACCTCAGGACGGGCCTAGCCTTTTGCACGCGGCTCCCTGTCTCAGTGCCGGAGGCCGCGAACTTGGCGCGAGCCGCATGGACCTTCCCCGTCGTCGGCGCGATGGTCGGTGCACTCGGCGCGCTGGTCTATTGGCTCGCCGACAGCTTGGGCCTGCCGCCTTTCGTCTCGGCCACGCTCGCGGTCGCCGCCACGGCGCTCATCACGGGCTGCCTGCATGAGGACGGGCTCGCCGATACCGCCGACGGCTTCGGCGGCGGCGGCACCAAGGCGCGCAAGCTGGAGATCATGCGCGACAGCCGCAGCGGCGCCTACGGCGTCGTAGTGCTCATCGTGGCTGTCCTACTGCGCGTGGGTGCGATCGCCGCCCTCGCCGGGCCGGGGCCCGCAGCCGCAGCCCTCATCGCGGCCCATGCGGGGGCACGAGGGGTGCTGCCGCTGTTCATGCGCGCGGTTCCCAACGCTCGCGAGGACGGGCTGTCGGCGGGCGTCGGAACACCGACGACCGGCGCGGCCACGGCCGCCACGCTACTCGGGCTCCTCGCGCTGATGGTTTCCCTCGGGATTGGAACGGGACTCGTCGCCGCGCTCGTGGTCGTTGCCGGGCTCATTTTTCTGGTGCGTCTCAGCGTCAAGCAGATCGGCGGGCAGACCGGCGATGTGCTCGGCGCCGTGGAACAGATGAGCGAGATCCTGATTTTATTGACTGCCGCGGCGCTATGGTGAGCAAACCCCTAAGCGGGCTGTAACGGGGCGGAAAGACACCCGGTGCTAGAGTGCTCACAGAACAAGAGTCCCTCGACGGACTCGAAAGAACCGCAGGGAGTAGTCGAATGCGTATCGTGCTGGCGTTTTCACTTATTTGCGGCGTTGCGTTCGTCGCCCCGACGATCGTCACAGCGGCGCCGCTCGCCGTTTCCGAGCATGCGGCAATGACCAAAACGGTCGCCGGCGGTCAGTCGAAAGTCGAGACCGTGGGCTGGCGCGCCCGGGGCCGCCGCGGTGCGCGGCGCGCCGTGCGGGGCTGTGGCTGGCAGTGCACGCCTTATTGGCGGCCCTACCAGTATTACAATTGGCAGTATTACTACCCCTATGGCGGACCGCTCTTCTAGGAGCGAGCCTCACTCTTTCTGAACAGGTTTCACGCCGAAGTGACGGGCAGGCGCATTGCCGCGCCCGCATGCCCCCGGTAAGGTTAGTTCGGCCGGGGGCGGTTGGCGTACCAGGAGATCGAAATGCGTCACTCCCTCATTCTGTTTGCCGCCGCAGGACTTGTGGCGGTTTTCTCACTTGGCGCCGCACCGGCGCAAGCCGCGCCCCTTCCCAAAATCGATCAGGCAAGCCCGGCGAACGCCGGCGTGGAGTCTGTGGCTACCGCCGGCGCGGTTATCGCCCTTACCGTTACGCGCGGCCCTACGGCTATTACGCACCGCGCTATTACGCGCCGAGGCGCTATTATTATGGCCCGCCTTACGCGCGCTATTACGGCAATTACGGGTACTGGGGACGCCCTATTACGGACGCCGCTATTACTGGTAGCAGACGGCGATCGCAGGACAATTAGGCGGACCGGCGGTCTCCCCGCCGGTCCTTTTGCATTGCCGGTAACAAAGGGGTGACAGTGCGGCGGCCGTTGTGGCAGAGTGCGCCGCGTGACCCCGCCCCTTCCCGCCATATCAGACCGTGCCTTGGCGCTCGCCCGCGCCGCACTCGAGCGCCCCGGAGCGCCGGACGCCCTTCCCGACCGCTTGCTCGTGGTCGACGTGGAACGGCAGACCGCGGTCTGGCTCGAGACCTTGACGGCTCTCGGCGCATGGCCGGTGTCCACGGCAAAGAACGGCATCGGCGGTGAAGAGAATTCCTTCAAGACGCCGCCCGGCTGGCACCGCATCCATGCACGCATCGGCGCGGAAGCCTGTCCGGGAACCGTGTTCGTATCGCGCGAGCCCACGGGCGAGACCTGGTGCGGCGAGGATTGCGACGGCGATCTCATCCTGACGCGCATCCTCACCCTCGACGGACTCGAGGACGGCAGCAATCGCGGACCAGGGCACGACTCTCTCGAACGCTACATCTATCTCCACGGCACCAACCAAGAGGCGCTGATCGGCCGCCCCATGTCGCAGGGCTGCGTGCGGCTTGGGAATGCCGATATCCGCGCGCTGTTCGATGTCGTGCGCGAAGGCGATTTCGTGCTCATCGCCGCCTCCACGGATCGCGTCATCCCCGACCCCTACGGCGATGGACGCTTTCACTATGCAGGGCTCGGCGGCTCCGGCATGAGCGCCATCGCCCAATTTCAGGCGATGACCGGCGGGCGGGTGTCGGGAAGCGACCGCGCCTTCGATCACGGCGAACGTGGAGCCATGCGCGCGCAGCTCGAGGCGCTCGGCATCGACGTGTTCCCCCAGGACGGCAGCGGCGCGGGGACAGATTGTGCCGCGCTCGTGGTGTCCACGGCGGTCGAGGAGCAAGTTCCGGATTTCGCGGCGGCGAAAGCAAGCAACATCCCTATTGTGCATCGGTCGGAGATGCTCGCCCATTTCGTCGGCGCCTACAGATCGATCGCCGTGACAGGCACCAGCGGCAAGTCCACCGTCACCGGCATGACGTTTGAAATCTTGCGTGGCGCAGGACGAGATCCTTCCGTCATCACCGGTGGCGACTTGCCCGCGCTGCAGGCCGAGGGGCTGATCGGCAATGCCTGCGCCGGCGACTCCGATCTTCTCGTGGTCGAGGCGGACGAGAGCGACGGCTCGCTCGTGCGCTATGCACCGGCCGTGGGTGTGCTCCTGAATCTCCAGCGCGATCACAAGGAGATGGATGAGGTGGCGGCAATGTTCGCGACGTTGCGGGCGCGGGCGCGCGAAACGCTTGTCGTCGGCGACGATCCGAACCTCGACCCGTTCGGAGGCGGGAGCCTGCGGTTCGGGCTCAGCGCGCACGCCCATGTGCGTGGCCAAGACATCGCGCCGGAAGCGTATGGGAGCAGATTCAGGGTGGATGAGGTTGCCTTCGAAATTCCCGTGCCCGGAATCCACAACGTGATGAACGCGCTGGCGGCGATTGCCGCATGCCGTGCGGTCGACGTGCCGCTTGCCGATATGGCGGCGCCGCTGGCCGGCTTCTCTGGCATCGGGCGGCGGTTCCAAACAGTGGGCTGCGTGCGCGGAATCGAGGTGGTGGACGATTTCGCCCACAATGCCGAGAAAATCGCCGCAGCCATCCGCACCGCGAAGCTCCGGGGCAAGCGCGTATTGGCGGTCTACCAGCCACACGGCTATGGGCCGACGCGGTTTTTGCGGAACGACTTCGTGCGCACTTTTTCCGGGGAGCTCGGGCCGGAAGACGGGCTGTGGATGCTCGAAGTGTTCTATGCGGGTGGCACGGCGACGCGCGATTTCTCGGCGGCCGAGATCATCGATGAGATTGCGGCGCATGGCACGCGCGCCGGGTTTGCGCCGTCGCGTGACTGGCTGATCGGCCGCATTGCCGAGGACGCAAAGGACGGCGACGTGGTGCTGGTGATGGGTGCGCGCGACCCCTCGCTCACGGCCTTTGCGCGCGACATCCTCGGCGCGCTTGCTGCCTGAGCCGCCTAGTTTCCGAAAATGCCAGAGATAAAGTTGTCGAAGCCGCCGCCGGTCCGCCGACGCTGTGCCTGAGCTTGCGTGCTGGAACTCGAACCCGACTCTGCCACCTCGGGCGTCGCGGGCATCGGGAAATGGGCCGGGTTGCTGAACAGTTTCGACGCCATGCGGTTGTCGATGCCATAGAAATCGGCGAAGTCGCTCACCGTTCCGTCCTGGCCGGCCATGGCCGTGAAGTAGGTCAGATGCACGGGCACGTGGCGGTTGAGCGCAATCACCGTGCTCGAGCCGGGCCCTTTCGCCACCAAGCTTCGCACCTGATTCATCGACCAGCCCTTGTCCTCGCCCAGAAGCAACGCGGCGAAACGGTCGGGCTGGTTCACGCGAATGCAGCCATGGCTCAGCGTGCGCGTTCTCTCCGCGAACAGCTCGCGCTGAGGCGTGTCGTGCATGTAGATGGCGTGCTTGTTGGGGAAGTTGAACTTGAACTGGCCGAGCGGGTTGGCCGGGCCGGGATCCTGCGTGAAAGTATAGGCGTGGATGTTGACGCTGTTCCAGTCGACAGTATCCGCGCTGATGCGCTCACCCTTGTAGCTCACCGAGAGTCCGTAGCGGCGTAGAATGGCATCCTTGGAGTTGCCGAAGAAGCCGCCACCGCTGGGCCCTGGAGCTTCGGCGCCAAATCCTCCTTGATGATGGTCGGCGGTACGGTCCAGTTCGGGTGGAACACGATGTTGCGCATTGGCGCGGAGAAGAACGGCGTGGCATATTTGTACTGACCGACGATCGTCTTCTCCTGATAGATCACCTGGTCGCCCTTAATGACGCGCACATTGAATTCCGGCACGTTGTTCCAAACGTGGTAGTTGCCGAGCTGGCGCGGCAGCCAGCGCCAGCGCTCCATATTGATGACGATCAGTTGGACCTTGCGGTCGTCCTCAGGACGGCGCCCCGTGGCCTTCGCAGAATCGCGCGCCCGAACCAAGGCCTCCTGCAGCCGTTTGAACGGCACGTGTTGCGGATGGAGCGAGAGCAAATACTTGTCCGGCGCACCGGATGCTGCCATCTCGGTGAGCACGGTCTTCGGATCGCGCAAGGTTGGATGCTGGTCGAACAGCTTGCTGACCTGCGACGGCGAGAGCCGTCCAATCTGGGCGTCGCGCGCATAGCTCAGAATGGCGATCGACAGCTCGATCTCGGCATCCGCCTGGGCGTCCTCAGTCGCCGGCGCCGCGTCGGCGGCGGGCAGCTCGAAGGAGGAGGCTTGCAGCCCCCAGTCGTCGGCCTTGCGAATCTCGGCCATGATCGCCTTGGCCTTATCGGAGAAGCCGCTCTCCGTAATCCACAGCGGCGGCTCCTCGCGGGCGCCATAGAGCTCCGTCAGCGCTTTGAGGTCCGACGCGGCCGCGCTCTTGTATTGGCCCGGCTTCTCAAGCTTGGCGCGGATGACGGCGACGACCGGATGGGCCGGCGGCGGCGGAGGCGGCGCTGCCTCCTCGGCAACGGCCTCCTCGTCACTTGGCGCCTCGGAGGTCTCCTCTGAACTTTCCCCGCTCTTGCTGGAGGCCGCATTCTCGTCCGCGACTTTCTCCGCGTCCGCGTCGGCCGAAGCGTTCTCGGCGGGTGCTTCCTCGGCCTCGACTTTCTCGTCTTCGACCTTTTCGTCCTCGACCTTTTCGTCTTCGACCTTCTCGTCCTCGGACGGCACCGTATCCAGCGCTTCGACCGTGGGCGTCTCTTCCTCCGTTGCCTCCTGGCCGGGGGCCGGCGCGCTCGGGGGCGTCAGCGCGGCTACCTTGGTCTCTTTGTCCGGCTCCTCGTCCTCCGCCTTTGTCTCTTCCTCGTCGTCATTGGACGGCGTGGCGTCGGCGACGGGGGTTACGACGGCAGCGAGAACCTCATCCGGGGGCGGCGACACATCGAGTACGACGCTTGCATCGTAAGGCGGCGTCTTGGCCTGCTCCGGCGTCTCAGCCGGTTCCGCAGCCTCTTCAGGATCGGCAACTGCCTCGATCTTCGCCGTCTCTATCGCTGCGGGCTCTGTGTCTTCCAAGGCTGTTGCCGGCGTCCCGTCCTCTGCGTTCTCAGACGTTTCAATTGCGGGCGGCGCCACCGCGGCGATCTCCGCCAGTCTCTCGTCTTCCTTGGGTTCAGTTGGAGCGGTCTCGGCCGGAGCGGTCTCGGCCGTGTCGGCAGGTGTTTCGTCACCGTCGATGTCGCCCTGTTTGGCTTCGGTCGGCCGCGGATCCTCGGACTCGTCCGTCATGGCGGTTTCATCGTCCGCGTCGGTCTCTACCGGTTCCGCCTCCGCCGTCATCTCCGGCGGCGCATCCGACGCCGCGGTCTCCACGGCGCCGGTTGGCTTGGCGTCGCCCTCGTCCAAATCCGCGTCGGCCTTAGCCGTCTCTACCGGTTCGGCCTCTTCGACCGGTTCGTTGGTGTCTTGTGCCTCTTCGGAGTCTTGGGCCGCGGGAGCTTCCGCGGTCTCGGCGGACGCCTCTTCCGGTTCTGCCGCCTCGGTGGACTCCGTTGCATCGGTCGACCCGGCAGCGGACACAGACTCATTCGGCTGTTCATCCGAGACGGCCGTGGTCTTCGTTTCGGCGTCCTCCTCGGGCGCGGCTTCGGCCGTCTCAAGGGCCTCAGAGGAATTGTCCTCCGTCGCCGCAGGCTCCATCGCGGCGGTCTCGATCTCGGGGGCTTGAGTTTCGGCCGCGGCCTCTTTCCGCTCGGGCGCGGGAAGCGCCAGGGCGACGCTCGCCGCCGACGCGGTCCCGACGACAACCATGGCTTCGCTGTTGTCGGCGATCTCCGGCGACACGGCAGCGGCGGATACGCCGGCTGTCACACGGCTGGGATTGCGCTTCGGTATAGTGGGGCGGAAAACCTGCTTCCGCTGGGCGGCCTTGGGCTTGAATTCGAAGAGGCCAGGAATTCGAAATTCCGCAGCCGCAGGCGGCGGCGCGATTGCGCCCGCGCACCACGCCGCTGCAGCTACTGCGAGTAGCCCCACAACTGTGGGTCGTCCGCCCATCTCCTGGTCCCCTCAACCCCATCAGCGTAGTCCCTGGGACTACCAACGGCCACTCTGAAATCACTGACGATTTCGTGAGAGACCTGACGGATATCGGCAAAACGGGGCGGTTCCTGGGCCTCCGGGTAGAATTAACGAAACGTTTCGCCGAGCGTGGCGTTTGGGAGACACATACGAAGCACCCCAGAGGATTTTCCGGCTATTTGCCCCGAGAATGGGCATATGCGCGGATTCCACGCAGACGTTATGACACCCGAAATTTGATCACAGCAGGCATTGATGCAATAACCGCCGACATCAGCGGAACTCCCAGCTCTTGAAACCCTGACGCGGGTGCTCGCGAAGCCTCGCGGTAATCGGCCCCATTCTTGCTCGCATCTTTGACTATGCACGCATGTCGGCCTGAACTTCTCAGAAATCCGAGGTTCTAATCATGTGCGGTTTGTGCGGCGAGATCACCTTCGACGGCTCGCCTGCTTCGGTCGAGGCGCTCAGCGCCATGACTTGCTCCATGTGCCCGCGAGGCCCCGATGCGGAGGGCATCTTGGCCCGCGGCCGCGTCGCTCTCGGCCATCGCCGCCTCAAGATCATCGACCTGTCGGAGCGCGGACAGCAGCCGATGGTCGATTCCGAACTGGGCTTGAGCCTGGTCTTCAACGGCTGCATCTACAATCACAAGGACCTCAGGGCCGAGCTGGAAGGCAAGGGCTACCGCTTCTTCTCCACCAGCGACACAGAGGTGATCCTCAAGGCGTGGCACGCCTGGGGACCGGACGCGCCGAAGCGCTTCAACGGCATGTTCGCCTTCGTGATCCACGAGCGCGACACGGGCCGGGTCGCCATGTGCCGGGACCGGCTCGGCATCAAGCCCCTCTACTACGTGCAAGACGACAAGCATTTGCGCTTCGCCTCCACCCTGCCGGCGCTGGTTGCGGCGGGCGGCGTCGATACCGCAATCGACCCGGTGGGCCTTTCCTACTACATGACCTTCCACGCCGTGGTGCCCCCGCCGCATACGATCCTGCGGGGCGTGCGCAAGCTGCCGCCGGCAACCTTGCGCATCGTCGAGCCGGACGGGCGTATCAAAGACAACGTCTATTGGGCGCTGACCTTCGAGCGTTCCCGCGAAGACCTGACGATCGATCATGCGGTCTGGAAAGAGCGCGTGGGCGATGCCCTGCGCCGCGCCGTCGACCGGCGCATGATCGCCGACGTGCCCGTCGGCGTGCTGCTTTCCGGCGGCGTCGATTCGAGCCTCATCGTGGGCTTGCTGGCGGAAGCCGGACAGCAGCACCTCAAGACCTTCTCCATCGGTTTCGAGGCTGCGCATGGCGAGGCCGGCGACGAGTTCAAATACTCCGACATCATCGCCGAGCGCTTCGACACCGATCACACCAAGATCATGATCCCCACGGCGAACATGCTCAGCGCATTGCCGGACACGATCGCCGCCATGTCGGAGCCCATGGTCTCCTATGACAATGTCGGCTTCTATTTGTTGTCGCGCGAGGTGGCGAAGCACGTGAAGGTCGTGCAGAGCGGCCAAGGCGCGACGGAGGTGTTCGCCGGCTATCACTGGTATCCGAAGCTCGAAAACTCCAACGACATCCTCACCGACTACAAGGCGCTGTTCTTCGACCGCGACCGCGACAAGCTCGGCAGCCAGTCTCGGCGCGGGCTGGATGTCGGAGGACGAGCCGGCGCGTTCGTCGAAGCGCATATCACGCGGGCGGGTGCGGAGACGCCGCTCGACCGGGCCTTGCGCATCGACACGACGGTGATGCTGGTGGACGACCCGGTGAAGCGCGTTGACAACATGACCATGGCTTGGGGGTTAGAGGCGCGCGTTCCCTTCCTCGATCACGAGCTTGTCGAGCTTGCCGCGCGCGTGCCGCCCGAACTGAAACTGAAGGACGAAGGCAAGGGCGTGCTGAAAGACGTGGCGCGCGACGTGATCCCGCAGGAGGTGATCGACAGGCCCAAGGGCTATTTCCCCGTGCCGGCGCTCAAATATATCGACGGGCCGGTGCTGGAGATGACGAAGGACGCCCTCACCTCACAGGCGGCGCGCGAGCGGGCGCTGTTCCGCCCCGAGTATCTCGGTTGCCTGTTCGACGATCCCACCGCGCACATCACGCCATTGCGTGGATCCGAGCTATGGCAGTGCGCGTTATTGGAACTATGGCTGCAAACCCACAACATATAGGCGTGGCGATGAGCATAGACAAAGCCAGCACCGGCGACGCCGTAGAGACAGACGCGCCGCCGACCGAATGGGGCGGCACGGCCAGGCCAATGTCGCTCTCGACTGCGGCTGGGGGCGGCTGCTGTTCGGTCAGACCTTTGCCGAAGCCAGCGAGCTCGCGGCCTGCATTCGGGCCGAAGGTCCGGGCCGACGCGACATCGCCTTCTACATTCTCGACCCGCACGTGGTGCTCGCCGCCGCGCCCCAGGAGCTGTTCCTGGATCCCTCGCATACCTACAGGCTCGATCTCAGCAAATATGAGCCCGCGAAGTCCAAACCGCGCGGCTTCTACATTCGCCGGCTGAGCTCCGTTCAGGATGCCGAGGAGGTCAACCGCATCTATGCCGCCCGCGGCATGGTCACGGTCTCACCCGACTTCTTCTGGGAGAAGCGCGACAGCCGGGCGATCACCTATTTCGTCGCCGAGGACGAGGCCACCGGCGGCATTATCGGCACGGTTACCGGTGTCGATCACGACGCCGCGTTCGGCGACATCGAGCACGGCTCGTCGCTCTGGTGTCTGGCCGTCGATCCCCAAGCCACGCTGCCTGGAATCGGCGAGGCGCTGGTGCGTAGGCTCGCGGAGCATTTCAAGGAGCGTGGCTCGGCCTTCATGGACTTGTCGGTGATGCACGACAATGAGCAGGCCATCGCCCTTTACGACAAGCTCGGGTTCATCCGGTGGGCCACGTTCACCGTCAAGCGCAAGAACGTCATCAACGAGCGGCTGTTCACCGAGGCGCCGTTCGACGAACAGGCGCTCAATCCATACGCTCGGATCATCATCGACGAGGCGCTGCGGCGGGGCATTGGCGTCGACATTATCGATGCGGAGGGCGGCTTTTTTCGCCTGACCTATGGCGGCCGCTCCGTGATGTGCCGCGAGAGCCTCACGGCGCTGACCACGGCCATCGCCATGAGCATTTGCGACGACAAACGCGTGACGCGCCGCATCGTGAGGGCGGCCGAGGTTCGCGTGCCGGAACAGGTCACGGCCGACGACGAGGAACGCACGCGGGCTTTCGTGGAAGACCACGAGGCGGTGGTGGTCAAGCCCGCGCGCGGCGAGCAGGGCAAGGGCGTCGCCGTCGGTCTTAAAAGCTGGGATCAGGCCAAGACCGCGATCGAGGCGGCCCAAAAAATCTGTAACGAGGTGGTGGTCGAGGAGTTCGTCGAGGGGGCGGATCTCCGGATCATCGTTATCGATTACCGCGTGGTCGCCGCGGCGATCCGGAAGCCCGCGGCCGTGATCGGCAATGGACGCTCGAGCGTGCGCGATCTCATCGAACATCAATCAAGGCGCCGGTCCGCGGCCACCGGGGGCGAATCGTCAATCCCCATCGACGCGGAGACGGAACGCTGCGTGGCCGGAGCCGGCTATGGCCTCGACGACGTGCCGCCGGCCGACAAATATCTCGTGGTGCGGAAGACGGCCAATCTCCATACCGGCGGTACGATCCACGACGTCACGGGCATTCTGCATCGGACGCTGATCGACGCCGCGGTCAGGGCGGCTCGGGCCATCGAGATTCCGGTGACCGGAATCGATTTCATCGTGAAGGCGCCGACCGAGCCGGACTATTGGTTCATCGAGGCCAATGAACGGCCGGGACTGGCAAATCACGAGCCGCAGCCCACCGCCGAGCGTTTCGTGGACCTGCTGTTTCCCCAGTCCGTTCCCGCCACCGTGCGCGAGGCGCTTCAAATCTAGGCGCCTACGTATTACCCATTGTCCGACCGACCACGCTTGGGGCTTCCGCGAAGGGATACCCCAACAAAGGGACTGCCGTATGACGATCTTGCATATCGACCTGGACTATCTCGCCGACACGCTGGAGAAGCTGCTCTCGATCCCCAGCCCCACGAGCTATACGGACAATATCGTCCGTCATTGCGGGCAGGAGCTCGACCGGCTCGGCGTCCCCTTCGAGGTCACGCGGCGCGGCGCCATTCGGGCAGTCTTGCGCGGCAAGAAGCGGCGACCGGCCCGCGCCATCGCCGCCCATCTCGATACGCTCGGCGCGCAGGTAAAGCAGGTCAAGGACAATGGGCGCCTCGGTGTCGTACCGGTCGGCAGCTGGAGCGCGCGCTTCGCCGAAGGCGCACGCTGCACGATCTTCACCGAACAGGGCAGCTATCGCGGAACCATCCTGCCGCTCAAAGCCTCCGGTCACACCTACGGCGAGGAAGTCGACGAGCAGCCTTGTGGTTGGGAGCATGTGGAGGTGCGGGTCGACGCGCGATCCTCGAACGCCGACGAAGCCAAGAAGCTCGGCATTGATGTCGGCGACATTATTGCGATCGATCCCCAGCCGGAATTCCTCGAGAACGGCTTCATCTGCTCGCGGCATCTCGATGACAAGGCCGGCGTCGCCGTCATGCTCGCCGCACTCCAGGCGCTCATTCCCGTCAAGAACAAGCTGCCGGTCGATGTCTATTTTCTATTCACCATCGAGGAAGAGGTGGGCGTCGGCGCGTCGAATATTCTAACCGAGGACGTCGCCTCGCTGATTGCCGTGGACAACGGCACCACGGCGCCAGGACAAGGCAGCGCCGAGTTCGGCGTCACCATCGCCATGGCCGATCACAACGGCCCCTTCGACTACCATCTGACCCGGCAGCTCGCCCGGCTCTGTGCCGATAACGATATCTTCCACCAGCGCGACGTCTTCCGGCACTATCGCTCCGATGTCGCCTCGGCCGTGGAAGCCGGCCACGACGTGCGCACGGCGCTGATCTGCTTCGGTATCGATGCCTCCCATGGCTGGGAGCGCATTCACGTCCATGCCTTGCGCTCCTTGGCTGAGCTGATCACCGCCTATGTCTTGGGTCCGGTCAAGTTCACCCGAGACGCCGAGGAAATCGGACCGCTCAAGGACTTCACCCGTCAGCCGATGGCCGAAGCCGAACAGGAACTGACCTCGGACGTCACTCTAGAGGAAGAGGACTAAATCGAGCTGCGTCGCCGCGCCATGCCATCGTGCGTGGCCTGCACTTCGATGAACACGCGCTGGACCTCGGGATAGCTCGTCTTGATCCGGCTCTCGAGCAGACTGACCGCCGCCTCGACGCGCTGCGAAGAAATGCCGTCGGCAAAATCAACGCTCAAGACCAGCAAGATCTCGTGCGGGGCGAGGTGCATGGTGCGCAGTTCATTGATGTGCAGGATATCCGGCGCGTCCTTGATGATCTCACGGATGCCCCGCACGACGGCCGGGCTCGCCGCCTCGCCGATCAAGAGCCCCTTGGTCTCACGGGCGAGCAGGATCGCGGCGCCGGCGAGAATGGCCCCGATCACGATCGAGGCCACACCGTCGGCCCATTCGAGACCGAGTTCATAGGCTGCAGCTACGCCTGCCGCAGCCGCCACCAGGCCCAGCACTCGCGGCGCTGTCCTCGAACAGGACGGTGAACGTCGCAG
>NZ_LPWD01000050.1 GCF_001723295.1 Methyloceanibacter marginalis | reverse complement strand
GCGAGCGCGCCACTTCCTGAACGAAAATCCTCGCGCCAGCATCCGACGCGCCGCGATGCGACCCGGCAATTTGTATTCTCCTGCCCCAGGTCCGCGAACCGCTTGCGAGGCAACGCTGTTCGCTGCCTCTCCGCTGCTTGCCAGCGCCTGTGGGTAACGCGCGGGTAACGGCAGCGCCTGGCCCTGAGCGCCTTCCGGCCCTCTGGCGCGCCTCAAATCAGGGGCTGGTCAGACCAGTGCGTCCCCCGTTATGCGCCAAAGACAGCAACTCGGGGGAGTGCGATTGGTGGCGGCAGTTGGTGAAACGGGCAGTCAGACCAAGCGACCTCGGCGGCCGACGCGGTCCCACCGTGCGCAGCGCCGTCTCGAATGGTACGTCGCTCCACAGCGAGCGGCCCGGCGACAACCGGCAGGCGAGACGCTTCAAGGATCTGGTCAGCGACCTTAGCGAGATGATCGGCGGCTGGGCCGCGCTCAGTGAGGTCCAGCGCCAACTCCTGCGCCGCGTCGCCATGCTGTCCATCCAGCTTGAGGCGCTGGAGCTTGAGGCGGCCAAGGGCAACAAGATCAATCACGAAGAGTACGCGCGCATCGCAGGGCACCAGCGCCGCCTGCTTGGCGACCTCGGCCTCCTGCCGCGTCCAGTGCGCGAAGAGGCGGACGACGCGGGCGACGACGACGCGCCCAAGGACTTCCGCGCGCTGGTCGAGCAGGCCGCGAAGGAAGGCCGCCGCCTGTCGCACGCGAGCGGCGAGAACATCTCGCGGCGCTGTCCCGCGACGAGCTGCTGGCGCTCGCCAACAAGAGCCTCCGGTCGCGCGGGCTCTTGCCCATCCGGTCGCTAGACGAGTTGGAGCACCAAGAGCGACAGGAGTACCGCGCGCGCGCGGCCGGTGCGTGCCGAGGCTACGAGTTCGTCTCCGCGTTCCGCCCGCCGCCGGATCCCGACGACGAAAACGAGCGCCCCGCAGACCAGACGCCGTCGCAAGAACTCATCGCGGCCGTCAGGGAGGTGCTTGGCGCATGACGAGGCCGACCACACCACAGAGGCAGATCGCTGCCATCCTCGACGCACTGGCACAGGGCGACCGCGTTGGCTTCCGTCGCCTCGGAGGACAGGCGAAGGGCCGCATCAATCGCGCCGACCGGCTGAAGGGCGTCGAGCACTGGCTCAGTACGAGCGGCGACCGACACCCGGTCCTCGCGGCCGCACTGCGACAGGTCTTGGGCGAGATCATGTTCCGCGAGCGTACCGAACCAGAGCCAGCGGTCATCAAGACGCGCTGCACATTCCGCGACCTGATGCGGCAGCAGGCAGCGGTCGCCTACGCGGCCTCACCAGAAGGACAGTACGCGGGGAGGCCAAGATGGCAGCGCGTCTGAAGCTGGCGGGACCACGCAGGCTTCCCGCGTTCAAGATCACGGCAGGCTCTGCGAACGGCTTGCACTGGACGCTCTTCTTCGAAGGCACCAGTCAGACCCTGCTCACCTCGGACGAGACGCTGCGGGACCAGCGCCGGTTCAGGCGCGCGCTCATGCAGCAGACCTATCCCGTCGTGTTCATTCCGGTCATCAGTGACGCGCGATGGGCCGAGGCCGTGACGGCCGCAATCCAAGAGTTTGAAACCGAGAAGAAGCAAGCGAAGGAGAAGACGAATGTTGCGTAACCAAGACGATGTGATCCGCGACGGAGAGAGCGTGCGCGTTCCGCTCATGCTCTGCGACGCGGCACAGCGAGAGATCGCGTGCCACGTCCACCGTCCGCATCAGGTGACAGACGCCAGTGACGCGTCGCAAAAGACCGAAGCCTACGAGCGGCACCTATCGAACATGCAGGACGCGTGGAGAAATCCCGCCCTTGCACCTGAGACGAAGGGCGAGGCACCCACGGGCGACGCCCGACAGCAGGCGCTCGCCCTCCGCGATGCCGCCTTGACCGCCGCCTGGAAGGAAGGTGGTGCCCGATGAGCCCGACACTCCCCGGACCCGCCCTGGAAAAGATGCGTGCGCTCGAACAGGCGGCGAGCGATGCAGACGCGCTCGTGGCTTCGAGCACCAGTTCACTCCGTGCGCTCCTGAGCGAGCGGCACGATCCCGCGACCGATGAAGCGCGCTTCGAGGAGCTGGATGCGGAGATCAAGGCCGGTGAAGTTCGACAACAGCGCCGCATGGCGAGGCGCAACGCGACCAAACAGCTCGCAATTCAGATCAGGGCGTGGCTGACCGGCCTGCCTCGCAATGTCGAATTGCGCCTCGTTCCTCCGATGAAGGTCGAGGACGAGGACCTGGGCGACGTGGCCGGTGGGCTCGAAGACCTGCGACGAGACCTGAAGCGACTGCAAACCGAACTCCGCGAGGTGCGGACTGCGCCGAAGACCACTGACGAGTTGAAGGCAGAGGCCAAGGCCTTCGTGGACGGGCTCGCCAAGGCGGGAGCACCCGTCATGGATGGTGGCGTGCCGCGCTTCGGGCAGCCGACCGCCGACTACGGCACCGACGTCACGCAGCAGAAGATCCTTGGGCTCATCGCGTGGCTGGCTCCCGACCGACTGCTCGCTCGCATCGAAGGAGAGATCGACGCCGGAGCGGGTCAAGACGGCGCGCTCGCGTCCGACGAGCGCCAGCGTCGCGTGGCCGAGCTTGAGCGGAAGATCGCCGAGATCGAGCTGTGCGAGGAGGCATACGTGTCCGCGGGCATCGAACGCGGGCTCGACGTCCAGCGACGCGTGCACGCGAGCCCGGCCGCCGTGCTGTCGGTCCAGGTCGTGAAGAGGTCGCGTAAGGCAGCCTGATCGAACGCTCCTGGCGCCGCAGGCTGTTGCGGCGACGGGGCGGCTGGGCGGGTCCTCTCCCCCAGATCCTGCGGACGGCTCGCTCACCGTCGCGGCAGGCTCAACGCCCCGGGGTCTTCTCCTTGCTTCATCGGGATCCTGGGGCCAGTCCCCGGGGACGGGTTTCGTCCGGTCCACCCACCGCCGTCCCCGGGGCACTCCTACGAACCATCGGTGATCGCCGCAGCATCTCCCGCACGCGCGTTCGAAGGCCGCGATGCTGGTCCTCCCCCAACACAGGAGGACATCATCATGCGTTACCAAGTCTTGCGGCAGCCGCTCGATCCCGACGAGGACATCCTCGACGCGGAGTTCATCGAGGTCGAGGACCTGTCCCTCGAAGAAATCTTCGACCTGATCTGCTCCGAGGGCCGCTTCCCGAAGACCAACGGAGCGCTCCATTGAGCGCCGACATCAGCGCGATCATGCGGCGAGAGCGCGTGCGCTCTTGGGCCCGATGGCTCGCGGGAGTAGTGTCGCTGCTCGCCATCCGGGAGCACCGCCTGTTCGCGCGTCGCGACGATCCCCCGCCACGCGTCCCGCGCCCGCTGAGGGGCGCGGTCGCCGCGCGGTCCAACCAGCACAGGAGGAAGATGTGACCAGCAAGGCCAAAACGAAGAAGAAGGCGCGCGTCGTGCGCGCCGGTACCAACCGCGCGCGCATCCTGCGGCTCGCGGACGGGAGCAGGACCCTCGACCAGATCGCGAAGGCGGTGAAGCGCGACCGCGCGAACGTCACCACGGCGCTCGCCATCATGCGCCGCGACATGGGCCTGAGCTACAGCGTGGGCGACGACGACCGGCTCGTCGTCAGGCTGCCCGCAGGCGTCACCGTCGGCGCCTAGCTCCCGGATCCGAGGCAGAAGACGAGGGGCTCCGCGTTCCGGCGCGGGGCCCTCTTTTATGGGCGCACGACGGTCTTGACTCGGTTGGCCGAGGACTTCAGCGTGACGGGATCGCCCAGCGTGCCGGTCGAGGATCAGGCTTTCCCGCAGCCCCTCGCCAGATGCGCCGTTGGTAACTGTGCGCGGGACGTTTTGGCACGATCCGTACGTGAAAGCGGATCACCGGTGTGAGCACCGGTGGTTCGCTTTGTCTTGCCGCCGGTGCTCCTTTCAAAACGCAACTGAAAGGAATGTTTGCATGCAAGACCTACTTATCAGAAACCTCATCATCCGTGCCAACCGAGAAGAATGGGACCGCGAGCGAGTGGTCGAAGTCTTCAAGGCCGTGCTCGGGGAACAGTTCGACCGGTACCAGTTCGGCAGCGGCCCTGACACGATGGGCGACGGTGCCGACTGGCCAGTGAACTCTTCTGAGGAGATCCTAGGCCCAGACCACTGCGGCGGATATCACGACGCACGGCCCGGGTACTCCGTCGTGGCGTGCCCCCTGCTTCCGGAGGGTGCCGACGAGGATCAGGTCTACGAGAACACGCGCTGCCTTCCCGTCGTGGAGTGGGGCATTTACCCCAACCGCCGCGATGAGAGCGCGCCGTGGGTCCTCGGACCAAACACCGGCTGCGTCGGCTTTCGGCTCGACCACGGACTGCTCAAGGGCTTCGTCCATCCCGGCGGCACGGTAATCACGAGCACCGGCACGAGGCTGAAGAGCCTCGCGTGGTGGCCCGAGTTCGTGCTGTCGGCCTCAAGGGCGACGCTTAAGGTGGTGATGCCAGCCGACGCGCTGCGACCGACGGCGTCGTCCAAGAAGGTGTTGCGCCGTGAAGTCGCTCCACCCAAAGGACCCGACGAACGTGACGTATCTCGAAGGAAGACCGCCACGGCGCAAGGGCTGGGGGCGCGGAGGCGTCATCGGCAAGGAGGGGAGTGTCGACCTGGACGATGTGCTCAAGAGCTGCTCCCGCGAGCTCCGTCACGCGTTCTCAAGAGCGATGAGACGCGGCACGCTGCAATACGAGCAGAAAGAGCAGGGCAAGCGCGTGATCGTCACCTTCTACGACGGTCGGCGCAATCTCCTGGCCATATCCAACATGCCGGACCACTAGGCCCGGAATCACGCATGTGAAGAATGAGAGGCCCGTCCCGCGCGCTGCGGGGCGGGCCTTTTTACTAATGGCGTCGACTGGTCAGCGCAGCAGCCGCAAGGTGACCCGGCACCGAGGAGGCAACGGGCACAGCGACGTGCGGACGAACCACATCTTCATCTTCGAAGCATTGGTAGAAGGCGCGGTGGGCGATGGGCTCGAGAGTGCGCAGCCGGAGCCTCAGAGCTGCCACCTGGGCCTCTAGTTCCTCGCACTTCTTCTGTTTGGCCTCGTTGATAGCGACGAGCTTCTTCTCGCGAGCCTCGTTCAGCGCGCCTAGTTCCTCCTGGGCGTTCACGAGTTCAACGAGAGTGTCCCACTCTTCTTGGACACGCTTGGAGAAGCTCCCGGGTTCAGGAATGTCGCGGCCTAGCTCTTTGGCCTCATCGCACCACTCCACAATGGCGTCTCTGACGTTCGCGGCCGCTTCGGCTTCAGTCTCGCCGTCGGACATGCACCCATGGAGGTCGGGAACATAGGCAGCGTAGCCGCCCCCCTCATCTTCTGTGAGGGGAACAATGACGATTGCGTATTGGTCGCTCACTGTTCGGTTGCCCTTCTCTGCGCGGCACTAATATGTGCCTCAGCCAATGCTACAAATTTCTTAATGTATGGCGGCTTGATGGGCCGTTTGCTGGGCACGGTCAAGATGCCCGGGAGGTGTGGGCTCGAAATCTTGAAATGGCTACCCCGCTTCGGGGGAGTGTACCGGAGCCCGATCGCCTTGGAAACGGTTTCAAGGTGCCCTGTGTTCCAGTTGCCCTTGGGATTTTGGCGCATCTGCGCCAGGAGCTTGGGCTCTTTAGGCCCCGGCTTTCCCGGCTCCTTACGGCGAGGCCCTTCGCCGCTGGCCGGTTCTACGAGATCCGCCACTTTATCGTCCCTTCTAAACTGCGCGCATTAGGGCGAGAGTTGGTGCCGCGATCACGGTTAATCAAGTCTTCGTGTCGCGGAAAAGTTGAGTCCTACACCGATTCTTGGGACTTCAACCAGGCGTCGATTTCGGCTAACCACCTGAGATAGCTGGCAGCCGTGCTAACGAGCAGGACGGCCATGGAGCGGGGCGGCTCAAGCACTTCGGGCTTGCCGTGCTCGTGCCGATAGTTGTGGCAGGAAGCGACCCACTCACACAGACTGCCTAGCATTTTTGCCGCCGCGGCTGATGCGGGGGGATTTCCATCTGTCATCTTCTGGAGGACGGGTGCGAGCTTGGTTCGAGCGCTCGGAGCGGTGAGGCGAGGCTCCTTAGGGAACATCAGCTTGAATAGGCCTTCGACGGAATCGAAGGCGGCTCTTATCGCGCCCCTTCCGTCGGGTGTCACTGCAGAGAGTTCGGAATGGGCGTTTTCCAAGTTTTGCGCCACATTAGCATAGCGCGCTGCGTCCAATCCGGCGATGACTGTTGCCCTGTTCCGTTCGAACTCTTGATCCACCGTGAGGTGGACGCCACCGCGAGCATCCAGCTCATAGGGAAGATTTTCTTCGCGAAGAATTTGACCTATGTCCTTGACCCACCTCCCAGGCGCGCTGCGGTCCCAGAGAGAGCCGCTCTGTACATTGCGGGCCAACAGTCTCCAGGCCACAGTGATCGAGTCCAACACATCTCGTAACGCGGCTTGCTTGTAGAACTCGACCCATTGGTACCCGTAGTTCCCACTGGGGCCGTCTATGCCCAGGGAGTGCTGCAATTCGCTGCGCAAGTCGCCTAAGTAGTCGTGATCAGAAACGAGTGCAGCCAGCCGGCGCCGCATCCGCGCGCTGTCGCGCTCGGGCGCGCCACGTTCGATGTAGAGCTCGGAGAACCGCTGCCCTGAGGTGGTCGGGAATCGTTCATCTCGCGAGAACGATAGCATCGGCTACCTGTCCGCAACCATGAAAGACGATGGTCCGGAGATGTTACCCCGGGTGTTACCCCGGCACCTTTCTCGCAGGACGCTGCCTCCGCTAAGCCATTGTAAAGGCTGGTGACCCCGACAGGATTCGAACCTGTGACCCTCAGATTAGGAATCTGATGCTCTATCCTGCTGAGCTACGGGGTCGAAAGAGACGGTTCGCTTGGGTGTAGAGGAGGCTTTGGCCCCCCGCAAGCCGCGAAACGCTTGATTTTCGGGTGGGGGCGCCGGTATCGGCGCTCATCCGGGCTTTCGGATCGGTTTGCACGACAGTCCGAAAACGCTAGGCTCCTCAGTCGGGAGGAGCGCCTCGCCCGAGGGAGCGCTTCCTGGAGGGTGTGAGTCATGTCGGCCGCTCGGAAACAGGCGGAGACGGTCGCCGCTAAGGTCATGCGTCTGCTGGGTGCCGCTCCCGGCGGAGCCGATGTCGAGGCTTTGACTCTCCTCATCGATCAAGCCCTCAGCCAAGCCGCTCAAGCGCAAGAAAAGCGGGACCTGGAGCGGATCGCCGAGGTCCAGGCCTCCGCGCACGCCCATCTCGGACAGTTGCTCAACGCCTCGCCGGCCGTGATCTATTGCCGGGCCGCGAGCGGGCACTACAAGCCGACTTTCGTGAGCGACAGCGTGACGAAGCTTTTCGGCTGCAGCCCGCGCGACTATCTCGGAGATCCCTACTTCTGGCGGAACAGGGTGCATCCCGACGACGTGGCGCGCATCGATGCTTGGGTCGACCGGATGTTCGACCAGGACAGGGGCTCCATCGAATATCGCGTCCGTCGTGAAGACGGCACGTATATGTGGCTTCACGACCGGCAGCAATTGGTCCGCGACGACAAAGGTGAGCCTGTCGAAATCGTCGGCTCATGGACGGATGTCACGGAACGCCGGGAAGCGGAACAAGCCGGCGCGGAAGCCCGAGCGCAGCTTGACGTGCTGCTCGGCGCCGTCCCCGTCGTGGTCTACAGCTTTGCCGCCACGGGGGACTACAAGCAACTTATGTGAGTCCCAGCATCACGCGGATCCTGGGCTATCAGCCCAACGACTATCTCACCGGGCCGGACTTCTGGCGGCAGCACGTGCATCCCGATGATATCGCCGAGATCGAGATGAAGCAGGGCGATCTCTTCAGGAATGGCGCGAACTGGATGGAGTATCGCTTCCGCCGGAAGGACGGCAGCTATTGCTGGGTCAGCGACGAGCAGTATCTCATCCGTGACGAGGCGGGACAGCCCGCGGAGGTCGTGGGCTCGCTCGCCGACATCGACGATCGGAAGGCGGCGGAACTCGCCTGTGAGGCGGCCCAAGTGGAATTGGAGAAGGCCAGTCGGGCCGCGCTCGAGGCCAACGAAGCGAAGAGCGTCTTCCTCGCCAATATGAGCCACGAGATCCGCACGCGATGAACGCCGTCATCGGCCTGTCCCATCTTGCTTTGAAGACGGAACTCAGCCCCAGGCAGCGCGATTACGTTCTCAAGATCAAAAGCTCGGGACAGCACCTGCTCGGCATCATCAACGACGTTCTCGATTTCTCGAAGATCGAAGCCGGTAAGCTGACGATCGAGCACATAGACTTCGATCTCGACAAGGTGCTGGAGAATGTCGGGAACTTGATGTCGGAGAAGGCCTCGGCCAAAGGCCTCGAGCTGATCTTCGACGTGGAGCCGCGTGTCTTGGCCCACTTCAAGGGCGATCC
>NZ_LPWD01000049.1 GCF_001723295.1 Methyloceanibacter marginalis | reverse complement strand
AGTGGATCGAGCCGCCGGTGCGGTGGCCGCGCAAGCCCGACAGCCCCAAGCATTCGGCGACCACGCCTTGGCCGGCGAAGGCGGCATCGCCATGCAGCAGGAGCGGCAGCACCTCCTTGCGCTCCTTATCACCCATCTGGTCCTGCTTGGCGCGCACCTTGCCGAGGACCACGGGATCGACGATCTCGAGATGCGAGGGGTTCGCGGTCAGCGACAGGTGAACGCGGTTGTCGTCGAACTCGCGGTCCGACGACGCGCCCAGGTGATATTTCACGTCGCCGGAGCCCTCGACGTCGTCGGGTTGGGCCGAGCCGCCGCGGAACTCGTTGAAGATGGCGCGGTAGGTCTTCGCCATGACGTTGGCGAGCACGTTGAGCGCCCGCGATGAGGCATGCCGATGACGATCTCGCGCACGCCGAGCTGACCGCCACGCTTGATGATCTGCTCCAGCGCCGGAATCATGGATTCGCCGCCGTCCAGGCCGAAGCGCTTGGTGCCGGTATATTTGACGTTGAGGAAGCGCTCGGAGCCTTCCGCCTCGATGAGCTTGGTCAGGATCGCGCGCTTGCCCTGGTCGGTGAAGCTCACCTCCGCGCTCTCGATGCGCTCCTGCATCCAGGCGCGCTGCTCGGGATCGGAGATGTGCATGTACTCGAAGCCGATGCTCCCGGCATAGGCCTTGTTCAGGACATCGAGCACTTGGCGCAGATTGGCGAACTCGAAGCCGAGCGCACCGCCGATATAGATCGGTCTCGTGTAGTCGGCCTTGGTGAAGCCGTAAGTGGCTGGGTTGAGCTCGGGATGCTCGCCTCGGTCGATGAGGCGAAGCGGGTCGAGCTGGGCGATGAGATGGCCCCGGGTGCGATAGGCGCGGATCAGCATGCGGGCGCCGAGCGTGTCGCGGGCCGCATCGAGCGCCTGCTGCTGCGTCAGCGCGCCGGACGGCGGCGCCGTCATGGGCAGCGTGGTGCGGCCAATCCCCCAGGAGGGGCCTTGCGCATCGGCAAGCACCGCGGCCGCGTCGTCGCCGAGACTGGCGAAGAAGCTCTGCCATTCGGGGCCTAGGGAGGAGGGGTCCGCCTCGTAGAGCGCGTAGAGCTCAGCGAGATAGGCGCGTTCGCGCCATCCAAGAACGACGTGCGGGCAAACACCTCGTTCAGTTCGTGTCGTGTCATTGCACCAACCTGCCGGTCCGTAACTGGAACACCGGCCTGAAGGGCAATCAAGGCGACCGTTAGGCGCCCGGCGCTCCGTTACTTGAAAATTCCTGCAAGGGTCGTTCCAAGGGCCGCAGGGGATTGCGCGACCACGATACCAGCCTCTTGCATTGCCTCAATTTTACTCTTTGCGTCGCCTTTGCCGCCTGAGATGACGGCACCGGCATGACCCATGCGGGCGCCCGGGCGGCGCCGTGGCGCCCGCCACGAAGCCACGATCGGCTTCTTGTTGCCCGCCGCGATGAGGAACTCCGCCGCCTCTTCCTCGGCGCTGCCCCCGATCTCGCCGATCATGATGATGGCCTCGGTGGCGTCGTCCTCAAGAAAGAGAGAAAGCGCGTCGACGAAGTTCGTGCCGTTGACCGGATCGCCGCCGATGCCGATGCAGGTGGTCTGGCCGAGGCCGACCGCGGTCGTCTGCGCCACGGCCTCGTAGGTGAGAGTGCCCGAGCGGGAGACGATCCCCACCCGGCCAGGCGTGTGGATATGGCCCGGCATGATGCCGATCTTGCATTCGCCCGGCGTGATGATGCCCGGGCAGTTCGGGCCGATCAGGCGAGTGCCCGATTCGCACAGCGCCCGCTTGACCTTGACCATGTCGAGGACGGGCACGCCCTCGGTAATCGCCACCACGAGGGCTACGCCAGCGTCGATCGCCTCCAGAATGGCGTCCGCGGCGAAAGGCGGCGGCACGTAGACGGCGGACGCTTCGGCGCCGGTCGCCTCGACCGCCTCGCGAACCGTATCGAAGACCGGCAGGTCGAGATGGGTGGTGCCGCCTTTGCCGGGCGTGACGCCGCCGACCATTTTGGTGCCGTAGGCGATGGCTTGCTCGGTGTGGAAGGTGCCTTGCGAGCCGGTGAAGCCCTGGCAGAGGACGCGCGTGTTCTTATCGACGAGTACGGACATGATGTGAGGTTAGGCCGGTTAGCGGAAGGATTGGTGACAAAAGGCGGAAAGAGAGTACTGCAAAGATCGGGCCGCAAAAATCAAGCCGCAGCCTTGACGGCGGCGACGGCCTTCTTGGCGGCGTCGTCGAGGTCGTCGGCCGGGATGATGGCGAGGCCAGAATTGGATAGCAGCTCCTTGCCGCGCTCCACATTGGTGCCTTCGAGGCGCACGACCAGCGGCGCGGCGAGATTGGTTTCCTTTGCCGCGGCGATGATGCCCTCAGCGATGGTGTCGCAGCGCATGATGCCGCCGAAGATGTTGACGAGCACGCCCTTCACGTTGGGGTCCGAGAGGATGATCTTGAAAGCCTCGGTCACGCGCTCCTTGGTGGCACCGCCGCCGACATCGAGAAAGTTCGCCGGCTCGCCGCCATAGAGCTTGATGATGTCCATGGTGGCCATGGCGAGACCCGCGCCGTTGACCATGCAGCCGATCGAGCCGTCGAGCTTGACGTAAGAGAGGTCGTGCTTGGAGGCCTCGACCTCCGCCGGGTCCTCCTCGTGGATGTCGCGCAAGGCTTCGATGTCGGGATGGCGGAACAGCGCGTTGTCCTCGAAGCCGATCTTGGCGTCGAGGCAGACGAGCCTGTCGTCGCCGGTCACCACGAGCGGGTTGATCTCGATGAGGCTCGCGTCCTTCTCCATGAAGAGCGTGTAGAGCGTCTTGATCAGCTTGGCGCATTGCTTGGCGAGGTCGCCCTTGAGCTTCAGGGCTGAGGCGATGACACGGCCATGGAAGCCGCTCAAGCCCGTGGCGGGGTCCACGTCGATCGTGGTGATGAGCTCGGGCGTATTGGCCGCGACTTCCTCGATGTTCACGCCGCCCTCGGTTGAGGCGACGAAGGCCACGCGGCCTGTGGCCCGGTCCACCAGCAGCGAGAGATAGAGCTCGCGCGCGATGGAGGTGTCCTCGACCACATAGACGCTACGCACCATGCGGCCCTTCGGCCCGGTCTGGGGCGTGATCAGCGGTTTGCCGAGCATGCGGTCGGCCTCGGCGTGCAACTCCTCAAGCGTCTTGACCAGCTTGATGCCGCCGCCTTTGCCGCGCCCGCCGGCGTGGATCTGCGCCTTGACGACGAAGACCTCGCCCTCGAGGCCCTTGGCTTTCTCGGCCGCTTCTTCCGCCGTGGCGGCAATGTGGCCCTTGGCGACAGGGGCGCCATAGGCCTTGAGGAGGTCCTTGGCCTGGTATTCGTGAATGTTCATTCGCTCGGCTTCGTGTTTGAACGTCCAGGCGGGATGCCTAGGCGAGGTTGGGTGCGATCCGCTGGCAGAGTTCGACGAGCGCCTTCACCGACTCCACCGAATGCATGAAGGCATCCTTCTCGGCCGAGGACAGATCGAGCTCGATGACGCGCTCGACGCCCTTGGCACTGATGATGACGGGCACACCGGCATAAATACCCTTCACGCCGTACTCGCCGTTGAGATAGGCGGCGGCGGGCAGCACCCGCTTCTCGTCGTTGAGATAGGACTCGGCCATGTCGAGCGCGGCGCTCGCCGGCGCATAATAGGCGGAGCCGGTCTTGAGCAGACCGACGATCTCGGCGCCGCCGTCGCGGGTGCGCTGGACGATCTCATCGAGGCGTTTCTGGGTGATCCAGCGCATCTTGACGAGATCGGCAAGCGGGATACCGGCCACCGATGAATAGCGGATCAGCGGCACCATGGTGTCGCCGTGACCGCCGAGCACCATGGCATGGATGTCCTGCGGGCTCACGTCGAACTCCTCGGAGAGGAAGAAGCGGAAGCGGGCGCTATCGAGCACGCCGGCCATGCCGACCACCTTGTTGCGGGGCAGGCCGGAGGTCTTCTGGAGCGCCCAGACCATGGCGTCGAGCGGGTTGGTGACGCAAATGACGAAGGCCTCGGGCGCGTATTTCCGAAGGCCCGCGCCCACCTGCTCCATCACTTTCAGATTGATCTCGAGCAGGTCGTCGCGGCTCATGCCGGGCTTGCGCGGCACGCCGGCGGTGACGATCACCACGTCGGCGTCCTTGATCTCGGCGTATTCGTTGGCGCCCTTGACCTTGGGCACGAAGCCATGAACGGGGGCGGAGTGAGAGAGGTCCAGCGCCTTGCCTTGGGGAACCCCGTCGACCACATCGAACAGGATGATGTCGCCAAGCTCCTTGATGCCGGCAAGATGGGCGATGGTGCCGCCGATCTGGCCCGCGCCAATCAATGCAATCTTACTCCGCGCCATGAAAACCCCCTTTTGGAAAAAGGCACCCTAAAATGGCCGCATCGTCCGCATTTCCGGCCCTGATGAACTCGCTGGTTGGTTAAATGCAATCGGGCGTTCGCGCAAGGTGCCGTTTTGCGACAGCGCGCGCGCCCATCTCCCGCCACCGGAGATGGACCGTGACCCGCGCTATCGGCTAGGGTCTGTAAGGACGGAATCCCAAGGACGAGGTTCGTATGGCGGAGAAAGGGCCGGTCAGGGCCGCAGAACGGCCTGCGCCGACGGACGAGGAGCTCGACCGCACCCCGCCGCTGCCGCTCGTGGTGTGGGCGGCGCGCTGCACCGCCTATTTCCTGGCGCTCGGCGGCATCATGCTCGTGTCCTATCTCTTCTATGGCTTCGACACCGATCCTCAGAGCTTCCCGCCGGGCTTTCGCCTGAACCCGCTCCAGGCAGGGGTCAATTTCATTTGGGGAGGGGTCGGGACCGCCATCGGCTTCTTCCGGCCGCGTTTCGCCACCGGCTTCGTGCTCGCCTTCGCCGCGTTCTACACGCTGGTGGCGAGCCTCGGCACCTTCGCCGGCTCGGCGCTCGGCATGGAATTGGGTACGCCCGCCAAGGTGTTTTACTGGGTGGTGGTGGCCGGCGCCTGGGCCGTGGGCTTACGCGCTCTGCTCAAGCCGCGCCGGGCCGCCTAGCGTTCCGTCTTCGGCGGCTCCACGTCCTCGGCCAGGGGCTGATCCACCGGCTTGATCCGGACGACGAACAGCTCGACCGGCTCGGAGCCCTGGTTCAGGCCGCGATGGATCTTGTCGGGATGCAGGTAGAAGCTTTCGCCCGCCTTCAAATGTCTTGGGTCCTCCCCTTCGACCTCGAGGATCATCTCTCCCGAAAGCACATAGGAGATCTCGTGCGCTCCCGGATGGATATGCCACGGCAGCACGGTGCCCGGCGGGAAACGGTAGTAGTCGGTGACAACCTGCTTGGTTGCGTCTCCTGCCAACGGCTCGACGGATAGTTCTTTCTTGGTGACGCCTTCCGCCACGCCGGCATCGCGGGCGGCAGCCGGCGTTCCGCCGAGAAGAGCAAGCAGCACAGAACCGCGGGCGGGAAAATGAAATGTGTGTGTGTCATCGGCGCAGTCTAGCGCGGGGCCGAAGCAAAAGGATAGCGTGGTGCCGACAAGGCCAGCAGCATGGAGACCTCTATGACCTATACCTGGACAGGCGCGCAGTACGGGATCGGCTTCGGGACGGCGCTCGCGATCGCCATCTCGTACGACAACAACCACTCAATCCTGTGGGCCATCATCCACGGCTTCTTCAACTGGCTCTACGTGATCTATTTCGCGATCGCTTACTAGCAGCGCTCGGCTTCACCGGGTCGCGGCCGTCTACTGCTTCCGTCTCGCTCGCCTGGGGTTCGGGGTCGCGCTTCCGCGGAAAGGTCGGCGGCGCGATCACGGCGAACCCGCCTGCCAGACTCAGACAGATCGCTTGCTCAAGTCGCAGTCCCATCGAAACCTCCTCCTGGCTCTCGGACCCGCGTCCTTAAGACTTAAACTCGGGAGGATGGGTCGTGTTCCCCTTCTGCGCATGCGGGAACCCCCTCCGGTTGGGAGGGGGTTCACAATGCTCGGTTTTTGTAGGGCTTAGCGAATGGTGATGCTGAAGCCCGGGCCGCGGTCGTAACCGTAGCCGTACGGCGCACGGTAGCCGTAACGATAGCGGTTGCCGTAATAGCTGTAGCGCGGCCCATAGTAACTACGGTTGTAACCGTAGTTGCGGTAATGGCGCTTCACGTAGCGGTTGTTCCTCGGACCGATAGGCTCGTAGGTGCCGCCGAAATAGCCGTCGCGTTGGATAGACTTCGCTTCGGCCATGGAAGCGGGTGCTGCGATCAGAGCGGCGCCGGCCAGCAGCGACAAGGCCAGGGCGCTATGGCGAATCATGTTCTTCATTAGAAGCCTCCGTTCGTTGGCTTGTTCCATAATGGTAAAACGGATGAGCGTAGGTGCGGGTTCCGGTTGCCGCCAACATGTCGCGGTTCTGTGATCACCGGGCGTTCTGTCTGCGCATCTCGGCCTGCACAAAAAAGAAGGACGAAGCTCGATGCTCCGTCCTTCTTACGTACGCGTGGTGCCTTTGGCGTGTAGCGCTATCGGATGATGATCGAGAATCCCGGGGCGCCGTAGAACCAGCCGGGAGCCGGACGGCGATAGCCGTAGCGGCTGTGACTGTATCGCCGATCCCAGCCGTAGCGGTTGTTGTAGCCTTTACGGGCATACCCGCGATGGCGGTTATGCTGGTAGTGCTTCTTGTTCCAAGACTTGCCCCAGGACCGATCGTGGTAACCGCGATCGGCCATGGCGGGCGCGGCGGTCATCACAGTCCCGGCGAGAAGCGCAAGCGCCAGCGCGCCGGCGCGGAGCGCAATAGTCATTTCGGACCTCCTTGCGTTGGTCCTCGGCATGGGGAGACCCTACCGATTGCATTTGTCCCGCCGATGTCCGCGCGTGACAAAACGTGTCCGGTCCGGACGCAATTGTTTCGCTTTGTGAAAGTGTGACGAAGCGGCCGCATTTCGTGGCTGCGATCCATGCAGCCAAGCCGGTTGCCCCTGCCCCAAAAGCCGCGCAATCTGGCGTTAGGGCCTTCTCAGGCTTATGAAAAGGCATGGATTTGCGCGGAAACTTGCAAATGCGTTTGGCTCCGTTGGCCGCCCTGACCGTGGCGGCGGCTCTCGTCTCGAGTTGCGGCGGCGGGGGCTCCGGCCCCGAGGACGCCATCCGGCAGCTCAGCCAGGTCGATTACGGCAAGCCCTATATCGGCATGAGGAAGGACGAGGTCCTGCGCTGCGCCGGCCAGCCGCGTTCGCGCATCCCTGCGGGCAAGACCACCGAGACGCTGGTTTATCACTATACAGGCGGCGGGCCCGTGCCTCGAGCGGCGAGGGGAACAAGCAGAAGGCGACGTGCACGGCGAGCCTCACCTTCGAGAAGGATACGCTGGTGCGCGTGAGCTACGCGCATATGGAAGTGCGCAGCCCCTACGACTGGCAGAGCGAGGACGACCCCAAGAAGGCCGAGGAGATGCGCCGGTCGGAGGTGCCGTCTTGCGTGTTCTCGTTGCCGCGCTGTCCGCGGACGTGATTTTTGCGCTACCGCGCTTTCGCGCTACTTGAGCGCGTTTAACGTCGCGCTACAGCTTCGCACCTTGAGCGCTTTATGATGCGCTACCGCTTCGCTGCTTGAGCGGTTTATCTCACGCGCTACCGCTTCGCTGCTTGAGTGCTTTTTTATGCGCTACCGCTTCGCTGCTTGAGCGCCTAAGCCGGCGCGTGGCACACGGCCTCGATGTTGTTGCCGTCCGGGTCGAGCACGAAGGCGCCGTAATAATTGGCGTGATAGATGGGGCGGAGCCCCGGCGCGCCGTTGTCCTTGGCGCCCGCGGCGAGCGCCGCCTGATAGAACGCATCGACGTCGGCGCGCGACTGCGCGGCGAAGGCCACATGCACGTGGCCTCCCGCCTTCTCGTCTTCTCCCAGCCAGAAGAACGGCTTTCCTTCCGCGCCGAAGCCGACGGCGGCGCCGTTACCGCTCTGCTCGGCGGAGATTTGCATGATCACCGCGATGCCGAGAGGCTAAGCGCCTTCATATAGAATTCGGTGGCGCGGGCGATGTCGCTGACCGGCATGCCGATATGATCGATCACGGGTTCGCTACGCTCCTCTATTGGTTGCGCTACCGGCCTCTGGCCTACTTGAGCGCTTTTGTGATGCGCTACCGCTTCGCTGCTTGAGCGCTTTTCTTATGCGCTACCGCTTCGCTGCTTGAGCGCGCTTTAAGTTCGCTCGACCATCTTGCGCTTGAGATTGGCGATAGCCGCCGCCGGGTTCAGGCCCTTGGGGCAGGCCTTGGTGCAATTGAGAATGGTGTGGCAACGATAGAGCCGGAACGGGTCTTCCAGATCGTCGAGGCGCTCGCCAGTGCGTTCGTCGCGTGAATCCTCCACCCAGCGATTGGCCTGCAACAGAACGGCCGGGCCGAGATAGCGGTCGCTGTTCCACCAATAGGACGGGCAGGCGGTGGAGCAGCAGGCGCAGAGGATGCACTCGTAAAGGCCGTCGAGCTTCTCGCGGTCGTCGTGGCTTTGGCGCCATTCCTTCTGGGGCGTGGGGCTGTCGGTCTTCAGCCACGGCTCGATGGCCCGGTGCTGCGCGTAGAACTGCGTCATGTCCGGCACCAGATCCTTGATCACCGGCATGTGCGGCAACGGATAGACGGCGATCGAGCCCTTGGCGTCGTCGGCGTGCATGGTGCAGGCGAGCGTGTTGGTGCCGGCGATATTCATGGAGCAGGAACCGCACACCCCTTCGCGGCAGGAGCGGCGGAAGGTCAGCGTGGCGTCGATGTTGTTCTTGATCCAGATGAGGGCGTCCAGAATCATCGGCCCGCAATCGTCCATGTCGACCCAGTAGGTATCGACGCGCGGGTTGTCGCCGGTTTCAGGGTCGTAGCGGTAGATGCGGTATTCGCGCCAGCGCCCGGCGTCCGCGTCCTTGGCGGGCGGATTCCAGGCCTTGCCCTTCTTGATCTTGGAGTTCTTGGGAAGCGTGAACTGGACCATTTCTATCGATTCCTCTGCCCAGGCCGGTTTTGACCGCCATTTTAGTTAGTTCGTAGCCAGTCAAAGCGGTCCGGGCAAGGGAGAGATAGCCGCATCAGGCCCGGATGCGCGCCTCCCACAGCAGCCGATCGATGCGCCGTTCCGCCTCGGCGATAGCGTCATCCAACGTGGGTGCGTCGACGCTGCCGCGGCTCAGGATCGGCACGCCCGGCCGCGACGGACGGATTCGCACCTGCCAGCCCGGCCGGGCGGCTTGCCCTTGCAGAATGTACCCCCGGTAGCGTGTGTACATGGCTGAACCTCGCTTCCCTGCGAATTTGGCTCGAATTGTCGAGCAATTGTCGAGGGTCAACGCCAAGGGCGGCTAAAAGATCAAAATCGGTTCTGACCTTGGTTAGCGCCGGGTTTATCCGATGTCAGGCGCGGTCCAGCAGCTCCCGGATCTTTCGGGCGAGATCCTGTGCGGTGTACGGCTTGTTCAGGAGATCGACGTCGCGGTCGAGACGCCCCTGATGAACGATGGCGTTGCGCGTATAGCCGGTGGTGAACAGCACGGGCAGATCCCGATATTTCCGCCTGACCTCGTCCGCAAGCGTCCGCCCGTTGAGGCCGCCCGGCAGAACCACGTCGGTGAACAAGAGATCGATGGGCGGTTTGGTGGCCAGAAGCTCGATGGCGGCCACGGTGTCGGAAGCTTCGAGTACGGCATAGCCCAGCCCGTGAAGCACGGTCGCGGCGTATTCCCGGACGCCATCGTTGTCTTCCACGAGCAGGATGGTCTCCTGAGACCCGGCACGCGGCGGCGGCGTTTGCGCCTCGGCTTTGGCGGCGGGTACGGCGTTCTGTTCCTCGGCGGCGCTCATGCGTGGCAGGTAAAGCTTCACGGTGGTGCCGTGACCCTCCTCGCTGTAGATGCGCACGTGCCCTCCCGACTGTTTGACGAAACCGTGGACCATGGAGAGGCCGAGTCCCGATCCTTCGCCGGCAGGTTTGGTCGAGAAGAACGGATCGAACACGTGCTCGATGATGTTGGCGGGGATGCCGGTTCCGGTGTCGGTCACGCAGAGCACGACGTACTGCCCAGGCTCGATGTCGCCGAAGCGGCGCGTGTACGCGTCGTCGAGATAGGTGTTCGCGGTCTCGATCGTGAGACAGCCACCCTCGGGCATGGCGGCCCGGGCATTGAGGGCGAGATTCAGCAGCGCATTTTCCAGTTGGTTGGGATCGATGAAGGCGGGCCAAAGGCCTGCGCCGAGCACCGTCTCGACACTGATCTGCTCGCCGATACTGCGCTTCAACAGGTCCGTCATATCGGTGACGAGCCGGTTCATGTCGACGCGCACCGGGTCCAGTGCCTGGCGGCGCGAGAAGGCGAGGAGGCGCTGCGTCAGCTGCGCTGCGCTGCGCGCGCCATACATGGCGGCATCGACCGGCTTCTCGAGCTTGGCGACGATCGTCTTGCTGGTCTTGTCCTTCTTCGCATCGGTGATACGCCGCTTCAGGGTATCGAGATTGCCCATGATGATGGTCAGAAGATTATTGAAGTCGTGAGCGATGCCGCCGGAGAGCTGGCCGACGGCCTCCATCTTCTGCACCTGCCGCAGCGAATCTTCCGCCTCCTGGCGGCGCAACGATTCTTCCTCCAGCTCCTGGGTGCGCGCGATGAGATCGGCGACCGCGTGCCGTGTGGCCGATGGCGAGAAGGGCGGTGAGCACCATCGCCGCGAGGGCCACGCCGACGCCGCCAGCCAGCGGCGGAGGTTGGATGCCATTTCCTGGCGCTGGTTGAGGAGCGAGCGCTCGGCGTTGAGAAACGTGAACAGCTCGTCGCGGATCGACTTGGAGAGTCCCTCGGCGTGGGCGGATTGGATGGTCGCGATCGCGTCGGCGCGGTCGCCTCGCTGATCGAGCGCGAGCGTGTCGTCCATCTCGGCGAGCTTCGCGTCTACGAGAGGGCCAAGCTTATCAAGACGGGCGCCCTGCTCGGAATTGTCGGCGACGAGGTCTCCCAATTCCACGAACAGGCGCGGTATGGTGGCCGTGGACTGGTTGAATTCGATCAGATAGTCGCTGTCGCGCGTCAGCAGATAGCCCCGCTTGGCGCCCTCCGCCAGCTGGACCTCGCTCAGCAGGGCTTCGCCCGCCTGCTGGACCTTGATGGTGTGCGCGAGCCAGAAATCCGCCTCGCTCGAACGCACAACAAGCACCGCCACGGCGATCACGGCCGCGGCCACCAGGCCCAAGCCGACAACGATGATCGTCCTCGAATTTCGGAGGAGGCGGTTGGCTTTGAGCAGACGATGCGGCACTGCGGTTTCCGTTGGCTAAGACACAGCAAAGCCGGTCATAGCGAACCGGCCATCTCCCTGATACAATAAGCTTCCGGCGGGTAATGTAAGGGTCTTTCCGGTGCCGCGCATCCTGGTCGTCGATGACGAGCCCCTAATTTCAATGATGGTCGAGGACTGGCTGACCGAACTCGGCTGCGAGGTGGTCGGTCCGGTGCGGTCCGTCGCGGACGGGATCGAATTTGCCACGGCGGCCGCCCTAGACGGGGCCATCCTCGATATTCGTCTCGGCGACGGCGATTCCTACCCGCTTGCGCGCGCCCTTCTCAGCCGTGGGATTCCCTTTGCTTTTGCCACGGGACAAGGGGACGGCGGCCTGGAGGCCGACTTCGAGAACCAGCTCATCCTCATGAAGCCGTTCGATTTCGCCTCGGTTCAGGACGTGGTGGGAAAGCTGCTGGCCAGCCAGGTCACCCCGTGACGTTGTAGGGAATCTGACCCCAATCCACGTCGGGGACCGGCGTATAGGGCGGATAGAACCGCCCATGCCGGGAATAGAGGCCATAGAGGTAGGTGTAAGGGCCTGTCAGGATGGGGCTCATGTCCTCTTGCAGGCGCGGGTCCCAGGCTTGCTCGGCGCTTTTGTCTTGCAGTGCTCCGAGAGCGACGGGCTGGCCGTCGCTGGTGAGCCCGATCCAGCGCCGGTTGGAGTCAATGACCAGCCAGCCATGCTCCGTCTTCACCTCGGTGACCGCGTGGGACCGGGCCTTTTGCTTGAGGAGGGCTTTGAGCGGGCTGCTTCCGTCTTCCGTCGAATAGACGGCAGCATGCCGCACCTCGTAGCCGAGATGGCTCAGCACCTTCTCGATGGCGCGGCTGCGGTCGTAGCAGAGACCGCGCTTTGCTTCATAGAGATCGCGAAGCTCGCGGGGCTGCCCGAGCGGAAGCCCCTTGTTCTTGGGGGCGGTCGAGAGCACAGCGTCCTGGACGGCGAGAATGGTGTTCACCTGCTCGCCGAAGCTCGTTGCCGGCTTCTGGCCCACGAGATCGCCATGTCCGGTCTCGCGCAGGACGCGTTCGGCATAGGCCGCATCGTCTTCCGTCAGTGCGGTGGAGACATCGTTGGTGACGAAGATAGCGACGAGGCCGAGCAAGACGAGAACGAGGACAAGCCAGACGGCGTGGCGCGCTCGCATCTTTCGCATGCTAGTACACGCGCTCCTTGGGCTCGATATAGGCGACCTCGTTGGACAGCGTGTAGGTGTGTACGGGCCGGAAATCGAGCCTCACCGTGTGCGTGCCGTAGTCCGCGTAGGACAAAGTGTGCTTCATCCAGTCGGCGTCGTCGCGCTTGGGAAAGTCTTCGCGGGCGTGTGCGCCTCTGGATTCCTCGCGGGCGAGCGCGCCTTGCACGGTAACGGCGGCCTGGCTGATCAGATTGTCGAACTCGAGCGTCTCGATCAGGTCGGTGTTCCAGATCAGCGAGCGGTCGGTGACGTCGATATCCGCCGCGTCGTCCCACACCTGCTTGACGCCCTTCACGCCTTCGGCAAGCACCTCCTTGGTGCGGAACACGGAGCAGTCGCGCTGCATGGTCTTTTGCATGCGCAGAC
>NZ_LPWD01000048.1 GCF_001723295.1 Methyloceanibacter marginalis | reverse complement strand
CTTCCCGACTCTCGAGATGCGCGTCACCGACGTTTGCCCGCTCATCGAGGACGCGATCGCCATCGCCGCGCTGTATCAGTGCATCCTGCGGTTTCTTTACCGCTGCGGCGGCAGAACCAGCGCTGGCGGCACTATCCACCTTTCCTCATCCGCGAGAACCGCTGGCGGGCGCAGCGCTACGGCATCGAGGAGGGCATGGTCGATTTCGGCAAGGGCGCCATGGTGCCATTCTCGCATCTCCTCGAAGAGCTGTTCGACCTGCTGGCGGAGGATGCCGCCTATTTCGGCTGCGCGGCCGAGGTGGCCCATGCCCGCACGATCCTGCGGCGGGGCACGAGCGCCGACCGCCAGCTCGCGCGCTACGAAGCGGTGAAGGCGCTGGGCGGCTCCGAGCACGCGGCGCTGGTCGCCGTGGTGGATGAGCTTGTCGAGGAGACGATGACCCTGCCGGGAACGACGAAGCCGCAGCTTAAGCCGAAAGTCGGCACCGGGTCCTGCGCGCGCGCTACTCCTCGTAGGCCATGTAGCGAACGATCTTCCAGGTCCCATCCGCCTGCCGCCGGAAGACATCCAGGCCCGGCTCGACGGATTTGATTTCTTCACCGTCCTTATCCTTGATGGTCAGCGTCCACACGAGACGGACCACCGCCGCATCGCCGAACACCAAGATCTCCTTGATGTCCAAGGCATAGCGATAGTCCCGCGTCTCATCGGACAAGGACTTGGTCAGCAGGTCGCAGACCGCTTTGTGATCGCGGGTGGGATGTCCGCGAAAATCGGCACGAACGTCCGCCGCGAAGAGGTCGCAGATCCGCTCCGTCTTGCCGGCATTGAAGTCCGCCATCCAGCCGGTCAGAGTCTTTTCGATCTCGACGGCGGCCGCGTCCTCGGCGCGCGACGGCACCGCGCTGAGCAAGCACAGCGCGAAGGCCGCGAGAATTGACGCAGTGATCATCGTCTCCGCATGGTCTCAGCCAATCTAAAGCGTCGTGCCCATGCCGCCATCGACGTTGAGCGCGGCGCCGGTAATGTAAGCCGCTTCGTCTGAAGCGAGGAACAGAGCGGCGTTGGCGATGTCCTCAGGCTGACCGAAGCGCCGCAACGGCGTCTGGGTGAGCAGCGCCTTGGCGATCATCGGGTTGGAGAGATAGCGGCCGATCAGCGCCGTCTCCACATAGCCCGGCAGCAGCGTGTTCACGCGGATGCCGTAGGGCGCATACTCAACGGCCAAGCTCCGCGACAAAGCCGACACCGCGCCCTTGGTCGCCGAATAGACCGCCATCTGCCGCGTGTGCTTCGCCGACATCACCGAAGACAGATTGACGATCGAGCTTTGCCGGAGGCGCGCATCAAATCGAAGGCCTCGCGTGCGCACCGCACCGTACCGTCGAGATTGACCGCCCACACATTGTCCCACTCCTCATCGGACAGATGCCGGAAGTCGGCCCGCGCGCCGACGCCCGCATTGTTGACGAGCACGTCGAGCCGGCCATGCGCCTCCTTGATGGTCTCCATCAGCGCCTTGACCTGCGCCGTGTCGGTGATGTCGACCGTCTGCGCCGTGGCCGCCCCGTTCGCCTTGACGATGGCGTCGGCGGTGGTCTTCGCCGCGTCGCCGTCGATATCGGCGACGACAACGTGGGCGCCCTCGCGCGCAAAGGCTCGCAGACGGCCCG
>NZ_LPWD01000047.1 GCF_001723295.1 Methyloceanibacter marginalis | reverse complement strand
TCCTGCTCGCCGACGCCTTCGCCGCTCCCGGCCCGGATGGACTCGACCACATAGGTCGAGGCGCCCTGCGCGAGGCGCAACACATCGGCCGAGAGTAGAAGGAAAGAGCGTATCGCCGACGCGCACCAAGATAGGCATGCGGCGGATGATCTGGTCGAACTCCGGAATCCAGTTGAGTGCGCCGGCGCCGAGCGCAGGCTCTTGCAACACTTTCAGGCTGGTCACGGCGCCCGGGTAATAGGGTGCGAAGAGCCGTGGATCGTCTCCCCCATGGGAGAACCCTGATTTGATCTCCGGCAACGTTTCGGTGAAAGGCGATGCGATGAAGCCCATCACGATGGGCGCGCTGCCGATCGCTTCGGCGAGCACCTGGTCGTTTGAGGGCAGCTTGTCGAGTTCGGGCTTGAGGTTTTCGATGGCCGAAGACTGCGGCCAGTACTGCACGGCGTTGGCCGGCGACAGCCGGTCGGGCTCAGGGAACACCATATCGAAGGCGATGGCCGCCGCCCCTTGCTGGCCCAGCTTGTCGACGAGTTCGGCCAGAAGCGTCCGTGGCCAAGGCCATTGACCGAGCTTCTTAAGCGAGTCCTCGTCGATGTCGACGATGCGGACGGGCAGTTCCGGATCGAACTGGAGCGGTGAAATCCGCTGATAGGAGTCGAAGACGAGCGATCTCAGCCGCGCGACTGGGCTCGGATCCCAAACCCGCATCGCCAAAGACGCAACGATCACCGCGCCCACAATCAGGGCATACAGAAGGCGTGGACCCATCCCGCTCGTTTTCCGCCGTTCTTGGCCGGGCCAGGGCCCAGCGGCGGGCCGACCCTATCGGCTGGCGCGGGCCTGTCAATCAGCGCGGTCGGATAAGAAAGTCGCGCTGTGCAAACTGCTTAGCGGACGGAGCGCATCAAGCGGTGCAGCGTCTCGGCCACACGCTGATCCGCACAACCCGGCGCATCTTGTGAAGCCTGGCCGAGGCTCGATGCGACCGGGCAATGGGCCCGCGGCTCTTAACGGCCGCCGACGAACCATTCCGGACGCAGATTGCGCCAGACGGCTTCGGTCTCGAAATCGAGCTTCGGGTCGAACTTGCCCTTGGACTTGCGCGGCTGAGCGGTGGTCACGGCCCGCTTCGGGGGCTGGGCATCGTAGGTGTATTGCGGCAAAGGCTCGATCAAGCGGGTGCGGCCTCTGTCTGCCGCGGCGGGGACGGCGGTGGCGGCCAGAACGGCCAGGCCAAGCATCGGAACGGTGAGCTGCTTCAGCATTTGGTACCTCCATGGTCTCAAATTCGCCGACCCCCCGATCGCGGTATCGCTCATGTAGGGAGCGGGGGGTGCCGGATCAACGGCTGGCGCTTAGGAGATCCCAAACCGGGGCTGGCCGCCGTTGAATCGCCCGCCTTTCCTCGATTTATCAGGATCGGTGGCCGAGATACGCCCGTGCCTCACGCGCTTCGGTCGCAGCCTCTAACCGCCCGATAACACAGTGTTTATCCCCCGCGCGCGGCTTTGGGCCTAGAATGATGGCTATGGAAAGGACCGACAGATCATTTTGGCGGCGCCCAAAAGTGGCGCTACGGGTTGGCCGGAAAGAGGTCTGGCCCGGAGGGCCCACTTTGCGCCTTTCGATTGTCGTCGTTGCGGTTGCTGCCGCCGGTCTCGGGCTGTCTCCCGGAAAGGTGAAGGCCGGACGTGGCTGCCTGAGATCGAGAATCCTTATTGTCCGATCACGACCTACACGCTGCGTGATGTCCCGGAGCAGGCGTCGTCAATGACCGATCGCCTGGGGCGGCCCGTCATCGTGGTGAACACGCTGACCCTGCGCCAGCATCCGGACTATGGAAGGTTCCTGTTGGCGCACGAATGTTGCCATCACACGCTCGGTCATGTGGCAAATTTCAAAAAGGAACTTGGACATGTGGGGCCGCAGGCTTTCTTCTATATCGCGCCGGAGTTGAAGCGCATGGAGCTCGAGGCCGATTGCTGCGCTGTGAGGCTCCTGCGCGAGCGGCACGAGTTGGACGGGATCGAGGCCGGGCGCGCCGCCATGGCGCTGTTCGGCCCGAGACCCACCGGCGCCCACTATCCGACCGGCATGGAGCGGGCGGAGAATATCCTGGGCTGCGCCGCCGCGGACGAATAGCCCTCTGGCGGCGTCGTTGCCTAAACGCCATATCTTAAGAGGGTTGAAGTCCCGCGACCCGGCATGGTCCCAACCGTGCTATGGTGCGCGTTCCGAGATGATGAAGAGGCGGCGTTGACACGTCACGCATCGACAATGCGCCGGGCGGATGCACGCGTCCGGCTTTTGAGCTTGTGCGCTGCCGCGCTGTGCGCAGCCGGCTTCGTGGCGAGCGCTGGGCTCGCGAATGCAGCGCCGGTGTTGCGGGTGTGCGCCGATCCCGACAACATGCCGTTCTCCAACGAGAAGGGGGAGGGCTTCGAGAACAAGCTCGCCGAGCTCATCGCCGAGCGACTCGGCAACGATCTGGAATACACGTGGTTCGCCGAGAACACGAGCTACCTTCCCAACACGATAGGGACCGGCGCCTGCGATCTCGTCATGGGTTACGCGCAAGGCACCGACCTGATCGAGGACACCAATCCCTACTACCACACGTCTTATGTGCTCATCACACGCGAGGACGACGAAGCCCTGAAAGGCGTGGAGTCGCTGTCGGATCCGCGTCTCAAGCAGAAGCGCATCGGAATTTTCGCGCGCACGCCGCCGGCGAGCATTCTCGCCATGCATGGGCTGACGTCCCACGCCAAGCCCTTCGAGAACACCACCGGTGAAAGCCAGGCTCAGGCGGCCAAAGCGATGATCGAGGAAATCGCCGCGGGCGAGCTCGACGCCGGGCTGCTGTGGGGGCCGGTCGGCGGCTATTACGCGCAGCGCGCCGAGGTTCCCTTGAAGGTCACGCCCCTTGTCAAGGAAAGCGCGGGGCCGACCACGTTCTACGGCATCACCATGGGTGTGCGGCCGAACGAGCCCCAGTTCAAGCATGAGATCAACAAGGTGCTGGCCGACAACCAGCAAGACATCAACGTGATCTTGCAGGGCTACAACGTGCCGCTCCTCGACCGTGAAGGTGACGTCATCGCCTCAGGCAGCGCGAGCCAGTAAGCCTACATTTTGCAGATGCTCTCCGGCTCGTCGATGCCGAGCGTATCCACTTCGATCTCCGGATGACTTGCGTGCGGGAAGCCCCGCTGCGGCGACACGGAGACCGGCACCTTCTCGGTGGCGATCAGCAGCGGCTGGCGGAACTGGCCGTCCCAGGGGCGGAATTGCTGCTTGATACCCTTGAACGGCGCGAGCTGAAGATCGGGGCCGTGGATGAAGGCCGACACGGTTTCGAAGTCGTTTTTCGGATTGCGGGTCACCGCCTCGCCGATGGTTCTGGCCGCGACATAGGCCTGATGATCGATCGGCAGCATGATCCGATCGAAATCCTTCTCGAAATTGTTGTTGGCTTGGGTTGCGCCCCATTTCTCATGGCCGGGACTCCAGGTCGTGGCAAAGAGGCCCGTGGTGCCGGCCACGATGCGCGGCGCGCCGCCGCCACGATAAGGGATGAGCGGACCGAACACCTGGTCCTCGTCCGCCACCATGATGACGTCATAGCCGGTGGTGGGGACCACGGTGTTGTTGACGCTCGCCTCTTTGCGCGGCTTCGCCGGCGGAACCGGGCCGACACCGTCGCGGCGTCCGCCCGAAATATCCACATACTCCCTGACGTCCACGATATTCGCGCCGAAGCGTTTCGCCGCGCGCTCCGCCGCTTCCACATTGGCGGCATCGGCGGGCGTCGAGCCGTGCACCAAAAGCCAGTTCTTCCAGTCCATCTTGACGAGATACTGGGCGAGGGCATCGGCCAGCATGTAGCGGTCCGGCACGATGTGCATGACGTTGGCGCGGCAATCCTCCTGCCGCAGCGAGACGTCGGTGGCGCGAATGTTGAACAGGAGAATGTCCTTCTCCTTCGCCCAATCGGCGAGCTTCAGCAGCGTCGGCGCCGAGGCATCGACGATGAT
>NZ_LPWD01000046.1 GCF_001723295.1 Methyloceanibacter marginalis | reverse complement strand
GCGTTCGAGAAGACGCTCGGCTGTCCCATGATGTCGAAATTGCCCCAGCCCTTGGCGAGCCTCACGCGCTAGCCCGAGGCGGGCCGCTAGCCCCAAGGTCCGCGGCGGCGCTCCATCTGGAACGCTCTGTAGCGCGCGGGCTGAAACAGGCTCACGTCACGCTTCTTGAAGAGCGGCACGAGCGCCATGCCGGCGACGAAGCCGCCCACATGGGCCCAGAAGGCCACCCCGGGCTCGCCCGACGTGGAAAAGGCCGCGCTCACAAGCTGAAGCACGAACCACAGGCCGAGCACGATCAGCGCCGGCAAGTGCATCATCGTGGCGAAGACGCCGAGAAAGATGATGGTGCGCACCGTGGCGCGAGGATGCAGCAGAAGATATGCGCCGAGCACGCCGGAGATGGCGCCGCTCGCGCCCACCATGGGGATGGTCGATCCCGGATTGATGGCTTGTGCCAACGCCGCGGCCACGCCGCACAGAAGATAGAACGCCAGATAGCGGACGTGCCCCATGGAGTCCTCGACATTGTCGCCGAAGATCCAGAGAAACAGCATATTGAAGCCGAGATGCATCCAGCCGCCATGCATGAACATGGAGGTGAAGACCGTCGCCCAGGCCGGGATTTCGGCGAGCGCCGGGTCGAGGGTGGCGGTGCCGAACAGCCGGGCCGGGATCATGCCGAACTGATAGACGGCGATCTCGCCGCCGGTCTGACCGAGCGAGAATTGCCAGAAGAAAACCAGCACGCAGACGGCGATGATCGACCAGGTGACCGTCGGCGTATTGATGCGCGGGTTGTCATCGGCAATGGGAAACATGCGCCCTCGCGAGGTCCGGCTTTCGCCGGACTTTAATAGAGCAGGTGCGGCTTGCGGATTTCCTCGAACGTCCCGATCCCGCTGCGCCAGCTCGCGGCAATATCCTCGATAGGAACTTGCTGCTCGATCTGCTCTCTCAACTGCGTGGAGCCGGCGAGAATGTCGATCGGCATCTTGTCGTGCTCGTACTCATAAGGCGGCTCGCGCCACTTGAATTGGTCTGGCGCGAGACCGTGGCATGCGCGCATCACGGCGACGCCCGCTTTGACCGGCTCGAAGTCCCAGCGCGAGGTCACGTGGATTTGGCACCCCTGGCACGGCTCGTTCGCGTGCTTCTGAAACGTGGGTTCGAATCCCGCCTCGCGAAAGTGAACGCCGCTGAGCCCCAATCGGTTCAGCTCTGCTGCGAGCGCCGCGCCGTCGAGCCAGGGTGCGCCGATCAGCTCGAAAGCCGCGTGGTGCCGCGGCCCTCCGAGACCATGGTGCCCTCGAACAGCACCGTGCCGGGATAGACGATGGCCGTGTCCAGCGTCGGCATGTTGGGCGAGGGCATGATCCAGGGAATCTCGGTGCCGTCGGAATAGAGCTCCCGCGACCAGCCTTCCATGGGGACGATCTCGAGCGCGCGCCGATTGCGAAATGTTCGTTGAAGAGCTTTGCCAGCTCGGCCACGGTCATGCCGTGACGCATGGGGATGGGGAACTGCCCCACGAAGGACTCGAAGCCCGGCTCCAGCATCGGACCCTCGACTTGCAGCCCGCCGATCGGGTTCGGGCGGTCGCAAACGATGACCGGGGTGCCGGTCTTCGCCGCCGCGCGCAGGCAATTCGCCATGGTGTAGATAAACGTGTAGATGCGCGCGCCCACGTCCTGGAGGTCGATGACCAGCACGTCGATAAGGTCGAGCATCTCCTTGGTCGGCTCGCGGGTCTCGCTATAGAGCGAGAAGATCGGCACGCCGCGCTTCGGATCGTCCGCGTGCGGCGTCTCGATCATGTTGTCCTGGAGATCGGAGCGGAAGCCGTGCTGGGGCCCGAAGATCGCCGCAAGCGTGAATCGCTCCGCTTCGGCGAGCCGGTCGACGATATGGCGGAACGCGTGATCGACGGAGGCTGGATTGGCGAGAATGCCCACCTTCAGGCCGTCGAGCCGCCCGGAGGCGATCAGCCGTTCTGAGCCGAGCAGCATGGGCTTACCTTGCGTGCATGGAGGGGAGGCGAGGTCCCTCCTTCGACGGCGGTTGCGGCATTCGGTCCCTCCTTCGGCCAAGCGTGGCAAGGGCTTACCTGGAGTCGCGGGCGGTTTCACGCCCCAATTTCCGCCTGCGACGCACCTTCGCGGCTTGAGGGCTGGCGGAGGCGAAGATTTTGCGACAAAAAGCCCGGCAAGAGACGTTCAACGGGAAGGCCAATGGCAGAGCAAATTCGCACAGCCGTCGTGGGAGCGGGCTATTTCGGGCGCTTCCACGCCAATCACTATTCCAAGAATCCGGACGCGAAGCTCGTCGCCGTGGTCGATGCGGACGCAGGCAGGGCCAAAGCCGTCGCCGATGAGTTCGGCGCCGAAGCCGTGACCGATCACCGCCAGATCCTGGATCGCGTGGATGCGGTGAGCATCGCCGTGCCCACGCCGCTGCATTTCGAGGTGGCGCGCGAGCTCATCGCGGCTGGGCTGCACGTGCTCATCGAGAAGCCCATCACCGATACCGTGGAGAGCGCCAAGGCTATTACGGCGCTAGCCGAGGAGCGTGGCACCGTGCTCCAGGTGGGACATATCGAGCGTTATTCCGCCGCCTACCGCGTCATTTCCGAGAAGATCGACAGGCCGCTTTACCTCGAGGGCTATCGCATCGCCCCGTGGAAGACCCGGGGCGTGGAGGTCGACGTCATCCTCGACCTGATGATCCACGACATCGACATGATCATCGGGCTCGTCGGTGCCCCGGTCACCAAGGTGGATGCGGTGGGCACGGGCGTCATGGGGCGCAAGATCGACATCGCCAATGCGCGGATCAACTTCGAGTCCGGCTGTGTCGCCAATGTTACGGCGAGCCGCGTGAGCTACAAGACGGAGCGCCGGCTTCGTGTCTTCGCCCAGAGCAACTATCTCAACTGCGATCTCGGTGAGCGCAAGATTTTCGGCTACGGCCTGCGCGGCGATCCGATGACGCAGGGTCTCGCAGCGATCACCACCGAGACGATCGACATTCCGCAAGAGGACAGTCTCGCCAACGAGATCGCGTCATTCCTCGATTGCATCAAGACCGGCAAGAAGCCGTTCGTCGACGGTCATGCAGGTTCGGAAGCGCTGCGCGTCGCGGGGCTGATCAACGAGAGCATCGACGCCCAGCTGCAGAAGGTCCAGAGCTGGCTGAAGCCCGGCGATGTCCTCGCCGCCGCGGCCAAAGGCTAGTCGCGTCAGGTTGCCGAGCGGGCCCGTACGAGATCGAGCACGACCTCTGCCGCGCGCGTGCTTGGCGCCGGCGTCGCCTTGCCGAGAATCTCGATGACTTGGCGGAAGCCTTCACGCTGCGCTTCGCGCTTCTCGTCCGAGCTGAACAGCGTTTCCATCTCGCGCGCCAGCGTCTCGGGCGTGCAGTCGTCTTGGATGAGCTCGGGTATGAAGCCGTGGCCGACGAGCAGGTTCGCCAGGGAGGCGTGCTCCACGTTGATGCCGATGCGGCGAACGATGAACGCCGTTACGGGATTGACCCGGTAGGAAACGACCATCGGGACTTCGGCGAGTGCGAGCTCCAGCGTCACCGTGCCCGACTTGGTCATGGCGGCGTCGCAGGCCGCGAAGGCATCGAAGCGCTCTTCCGCATTGGTCACGTGAACGACGGGGAAGGGCCAGTCCGCGGTCAAGGCCTCGACCTGTTGGGCGACCGCCGAGGCCACCGGAATGACGATGTGGAGATTGGGGTAGCGTTCCTTCAAGATCGACAGCGCGCCGGAGAACACCGGCAGCATGCGCCGCACCTCGCCGACGCGACTCCCCGGCACGACGCAAAGCACCGGAGCTTTCGCGGGCAGCCCATGACGTTCGCGGAACGCTTTGCCGTCGCCGCGTCCTGCGCCCGCTTCGATGGCCGAGTGGCCGACATAGGTGCAAGGCACGCCGTAGTTGGCGAAGAAGGGAACCTCGAAGGGCAGAAGCGCCATGACATGGTCGACACGCTTGGCGAGCTTCTTGGCGCGGCCCGGGCGCCAGGCCCAGAGCTGAGGCGCCACGTAATGCACCAGGGGAATCCCCGTGCCGCGGCAGATTGTGCGCCAGCCGGCAGAAGCTCGGCGCGTCCACGGCGACGACATCGGGCTTGAGCTCGCGCACGGCGGCCGTCGTTGCCTCAGCCGCTTGATGATGCGGGGGATGTGGGGGACGACCTCGGCCACGCCCATCAGAGAGAGCTCTTGCATGGGAAACAGGCTTTCGAGGCCTTGTGCCTCGCTTTGCGGCCCGCCGACGCCGGCAAAGCGCGCGCGGCCGCCTGTCTGCTCCTTCAGCGCGCCAATCAGCTTGCCGGCCAGATTGTCGCCGGAGGCCTCGCCGGCGACGATGAAGATCAGCGGCTCTTGCCGGCTCATCAAAACTCCTTCTAGCCCCGTCTTTTCGCGGGGCTTTGCTCAAGCGATACCCTTGAGCCAGGACTTAGGCCAAGGGGCGTGTCGTGTGCCAGGAAAATTCGCCCTAGCCGATCCTGAACCGGAATTTGGCGCGGAACGTGTCGCCGGGCGGGACGAGACGCAAGCCGTTTCCGCTGATGAGCGCATTGGCGGGCGCGGTCATCGGCTCGAAGGCGAGATAGTCCTTGCCGTGGGGCGCGTAGACTTGCGTGTAGGGATAGCCGTCGAGCAGGTCCACGGAGATGCGGTGGCTGCCCGTCGCCACCGACAGCGTTGCGCTTTCTCCGAGAAGCGCGAAGCCGTCATCGAAATCCTTCTCGCCGAGCGGCGCGTCGAGGCCGCCAAAGGGTTCCGCCACACCGGTGGGGATCTTACGGTCGTCGAGCGCCAGATGGCGCATGGGCGGCAGGTGAACGCGCCATTCCTGGCGGGGCACGCCGGGCAGTCCGACATAAGGATGAAAGCCGAGGCTCACCGGCACCGCAATGTCGCTGGTGGCCGCGAGTACGGTCTCGATCGTGAGGCTCGCGGGCGCCACGGTCGCCGTCATGGTCAGCCGGCAGGGATAGGGAAAGACCACGAGACATTTCGGATGCGACCAGTCGAAGCTGGCGGTCAGCGTGTCCGCGGTCGCGTCCTGAAGGCTCCAAGCCAGATGCGGCCACATCATGCCGTGCATGGGCAGCCCGTTGTCGTCGTAGCGCAGAACGGGCGAGTGCGGGCTCAAGGTCACGCCGCGCCCCGCGACCTCATACTGAAAGCCCGCCAAGCGGTTGGCCCAAGGAAAGAGGAAGGGGATGCCCGCCGTCCTGTTTTTCTCCGCAAAGATCTTCAGCTCTTCGTTGCGCCGCAGATATTCGATGCCCTGATGACGCAGCGAGATGCCGAGCATGCCGTGGCCCGGCAGGAACACAGCCTGGGTCTCGCCGGCTGTGATGCGCGTGGCCGTGGGATCGTCGAGAGAATTCGGAACGGCGGTCATAGGATGGCTTTACCGTAGAGGTCGGTGCGGCGGTCGCGGAAGAAGCCCCAGTCGGCCCGATAGGCGGCCAATTCATCGAGATCGAAATGCGCGACGATGACGCCTTCGGTGTCCTCACCGAGCTCGGCTGTGATCTCGCCGGTCTGGTCGGCGATGAACGAGTGCCCATAATATTTCTGCTCCACGCCGTCATTGTCTTCGAGGCCGATGCGGTTCGCCGCGACAACCGGCACGGCGTTGGCCACGGCATGGCCCTGCATCACGCGCTGCCAGCGCGCATGGGTATCGAGGTCTTCGTCGTAAGGTTCGGAGCCGATGGCGCTCGGGTAGAGCAGCACCTCCGCGCCTTCGAGCACCATGGCGCGGGCGGCCTCCGGATACCATTGATCCCAGCAAAATGCCGGCGCGATCACGCCGTGCTTGGTCTTCCACGCTTTGAAGCCGGTGTCGCCGGGACGGAAATAGTATTTCTCCTGGTAGCCGGGACCGTCGGGGATGTGGCTCTTGCGGTAGACGCCCAGGATCTCGCCGTCGGCGTCGGCGATGGCCACGCTGTTGTAGTAGCGCGGGCCGTCCTTCTCGAAGAAGGAGACGGGGATGACCACGCCGAGCCTCTTGGCAAGCGTCTGGAGCGCGCGCACGCAAGGGTGATCGCCCACCCCATAGGCGGTCTCGAACCATTTCGGATCCTGGCGCGTGGGAAAGTAGATTCCCTGGAACAGCTCGGGCGGCAGGATCACTTGGGCGCCTTGCGCGACGGCCTCGCATGCAAGCGCCTCGACTTTGTCGAGGTTCGCCTTCATGTCGGGTCCGAAGGCCGCTTGAAGAGAGGCGACGGAGAGGCTGCGCGTCACAGGGAAGGCTCCTCGCGGGTGATGCAGTGGAACGCGCCGCCGCCGGCGATGCCGGCACCGAGAATCCCGAAGGCCGGAAGACCGATGACTTTGCGGTCGGGAAAGACGGCTTGCAACCCGGCGAGGGCGGCTTTTTCCGTCGCGGTGCCATAGACGGGCACCACCACCACGCCGTTGGCGATGACGAAGTTCATGTGCGAGGCGGGTGCGATCTCGCCGTGGGCGTTCACGACCCGGCCCGGGCTCGGGATACGTACGACGTCAAGCGTGCGGCCCTTCGCGTCCACCGCGCCCTCGAGCCGCGTTGCGATGGCATCGAGCGTTGCCGCGTTGGGATCGTCGGCCCCGGCAGGAGATTGGCAGACGACTTTCCCCGGCGCCACGAAGCGCGCGATATTGTCGATATGGCCGTCGGTGTGATCGCCTTCGAGCCCTTCGTCGATCCAGAGGATGGTTTCGGCAGCAAGGGCGGTGCGCAGCGCGGTCTCCGCGTCGTCTTTGCTCCAGCCTTGCGGTTCGCGTTGAGAAGGGTCTGACGCGTGGTGAGGATCGTGCCGTCGCCGTGATCGATGGCGCCGCCTTCGAGCACGAAGTCGAAAGCCTTCGCGGGCGTGTCGGAAAAAACGCGCGATGTCGCCGCCCACGGTGTCGTCGCCGTCGAGGTCGAATTTGCCGCCCCAGCCATTGGTCTTGAAGCGCAGCGCCACAACTCCTTCGGGTCCGCGTGCGAAGAGGGGCCCGGTGTCGCGCAGCCAGATGTCTCCATATTGCGCGGACAGGATCTCCGCGTCGTCGCCCAGAGCGGCGCGGGCCGACGCTTCAGCTTCGGCGCCATTCACCAGCAGGCGCACCGTATTCGTGGGCGCCAGCGCGCGTACCAAGGCCGCCACGTCGCGGCGCGGAGTCTCGAGGTCGCCGTTCCACTCGGCCGCATTGGCGGGCCAAGCGGTCCAGATCGCTTTTTGCGGCGCCCATTCAGGCGGCAGGGCAAGGGTCTGCGCGGTCACGGCAATGGTCATTGAGGCGCGCGGCCGTGAGGAGCCGCTCCGTTGAAGGCGTTGACGGCTTGCTCGAGAAAGCAGGCCTTTCGTGCAGGGTTATGAGGGGCGGGGGCGCGCCGGGCAAGAGGCGCTAGGGCTCGCAAACGAGGCGGGCGCTCAGCCGCTCACGCGGGACCTGGCGCCCGTCCAAATCTTATGATCGGTTCTCAAGCTTCAGGCAGACGCGACCCAGTGGCCGGCCACATAGCCGAAAGCAACCGCATCGGGGTTCCGCCGGGCGGCAAGCAAGAGTTTGTCCTTGGCGTCGATAACCACGCCTCGGCGCGTCTCGCCCGTGCCCTTGTCTTTGTAGCCGCTCAGAAGAATGACCTTCTTGCCGCGCACGACAATCCTGGGGAGTGCCATAACCGCCTCCGATTGCGCCGCCTTGAGATTCGCTCTGATCATTGAGGCGTCAGAGCGATGACAATCTCGCGGACGGCTAGTCCGTTACTGGGCGACCCCCACGTCAGCCTGACTAACTTGTAGCAGTCGAATGCGACATTGATAAGACCCGCGGCTAGAAAGCGCTTAAAAATCTAGGAGTTGCGCAGTGCAACATCAGCGGGGCGTGTGTTGGACGAGCGACGCGAGTCCCTGCTGCGTTGCAACAGGAGGCGTCCAATCGAGACGCTTGAGCGCTGACGGATCGGCGACCAGCGAACCGAATAAAGGCTCTAAGTTTCCGCGATGTCCGCCCGCGTGTAGAGCTGCTTTCAGCATTGGCCGCGGCACGTAGAACAGCCCCGCACGCCGCCCCAAGCCATGCCGCAATGCAGCAACGATCTCGCCGATGGTGAGCGGCTCGGGGTCGGCGACGATGAAAGGACGCTTGAGTTCGGTGGGCGCGGTCAGCACCCGATCCACCGCCTCCACCGACAGCTGAATGGCGCGGACCAGAAGCGGGAAACCCATGATGGCGCAGGCCAGCGCCGCGCCCGTCCAGCGGAAGGCCACCACGATCCCAAACGTCTCGTAGAGCCAGCTGCCGATCGGGCCTTGGCGGCCGAACAGCAGCAGCAGCACGTAACCGGTCACCACCGGCGGCAGCACCAGCGGCAGAAGCACGAACGCGTGAGGAGAGGGCGCCCCCCAAAACCGGCCCCGCCCGATCAGCATGGCGACCGCGATGCCAACGGGCAGGCTTACGAGCGTCGCCACCGCGGCGACGCGGAGAGACAGCTTGATGGCGGTGAGTTCCTCGGGCGCAGACTAGGCACGACGAAATCTTATCATCTGCCGCCGCGACACCTAAGCAAGACGGGGAGGGGCCGGGCCAGGGCCCTTACGTGCCCTGGAAGCTCGACTCGCCGTGCTCCCGGGCTTCCTTCAGATCGAGGATCGCTTCCTTGACCAGAGGGTCGAGCCCTTCGCCGCCCTGGTCCACATAGGCGAAGATCGCCGTGCGCATCCGCGGGTCCCAGAACTGCTTGATATGATTTGCGATTCCCGGAATGACCTCGTCCTTCCGCTGATACTGGAAGAACTTGCCGATCTGGTTCGCCATATGGACGAGGGTGTCGGGTTTCATGGGCTTGAGGCGCTCCGTGGCTTCGCGGCGAGAGGAGGGTGAGGCTACTCGGCCGCCACCAGAGGCTCGGCGATGCGCCGGGCCGCCTTCGACAGCTCCTCGTATTCCTCCTGCCACTCGGACGGCCCGTTGGACGGCGCGATCTGCACGGCCGTCACTTTGTATTCGGGGCAGTTCGTGGCCCAGTCGGAAAACTCGGTGGTCACCACGTTCACCTGCGTGCTCGGGTGGTGGAAGGTCGTGTAGACCACGCCCGGCGCCACGCGATCGGTGATCAGCGCCCGCAAGGTGGTCTCGCCGGTACGGCTTGCGATCTTCACCCAGTCGCCGTCGCGCACGCCGCGGTTCTCGGCATCGTGGGGATGGATCTCGAGACGATCCTCCTCATGCCACACCACGTTGGCGGTGCGCCGCGTCTGCGCGCCCACATTATATTGGGACAGGATGCGGCCCGTGGTGAGCAGCAGCGGGAAGCGCGGGCCGGTCTTCTCGTCCGTCGCCACGTATTCGGTGATGACGAACTTGCCCTTGCCGCGCACGAAACCGTCCATGTGCATGACGGGCGTGCCCTCCGGCGCCGCCTCGTTGCACGGCCATTGCACCGAACCGAGCTCGTCGAGCTTCTCGTAGGAGACGCCCGCGAAGGTAGGCGTCAGCCGCGCGATTTCGTCCATGATCTGCGACGGGTGGTCGTACTGCATGGGATAGCCCAGCGCGTTCGACAGCATCTGGGTGATCTCCCAGTCCTCGTAGCCGTTGACCGGCGCCATCACCTTGCGCACCCGCTGAATGCGGCGCTCGGCGTTGGTGAACGTGCCGTTCTTCTCCAGGAAGGTGGAGCCGGGCAGGAACACGTGCGCGTAGTTCGCGGTCTCGACCAGGAACAAATCCTGCACCACCACGCACTCCATGGCGGCAAGGCCGGCGGCCATGTGCTGCGTGTTCGGGTCGGACTGGAGGATGTCCTCGCCCTGGATGTAGATGCCCTTGAACGAGCCGTCGAGCGCGGCGTCGATCATGTTGGGGATACGCAAGCCAGGCTCGTTGTCCAGCGGGCGGCCCCAAAGCTGCTCGAACAGCTCCAGCGTCACGCTGTCGGAAATATGACGGTAGCCCGGCAGCTCGTGCGGGAAGGAGCCCATGTCGCAGGAGCCCTGCACGTTGTTCTGACCGCGCAAGGGGTTCACGCCCACGCCTTCGCGGCCGATATTGCCGGTCGCCATGGCGAGATTGGCGATCGCCATCACCGTGGTCGAGCCCTGGCTGTGCTCGGTGACGCCGAGGCCGTAATAAATGGCGCTGTTGCCGCCGGTGGCATAGAGGCGGGCGCGCCGCGCACCAGCTCGGCGGGAACGCCGGTGGTCTTCTCGATCGCCTCGGGCGCGTGGCGCGGATCGGCCACGAACGCGGCCCACTCCTGGAAGTCTTCCCAGTCGCAGCGCTCGCGCACGAACTTCTCGTTCACCAAGCCCTCGGTGACGATGACATGGGCCAGCGCGGTGACCACGGCCACGTTCGTGCCGGGCTTCAGCGGCAGATGATAGTCGGCCTCGATATGCGGCGTACGCACCAGGTCGATGCGGCGCGGGTCGAGAATGATCAGCTTGGCGCCGTCGCGCAGGCGCTTCTTCATGCGCGAGGCGAACACCGGGTGACCGTCGGTCGGGTTGGCGCCGATGATGAGGACGACGTCGGTCTGCTCGACGGAGTCGAAGTCCTGGGTGCCGGCGCTCGTGCCGAACGCGGTCTTGAGCCCGTAGCCCGTGGGCGAGTGGCAGACGCGGGCGCACGTGTCGACATTGTTATTGCCGAAGCCTGCGCGGATCAGCTTCTGCACCAAATAGGTCTCTTCGTTGGTACAGCGCGATGAGGTGATGCCGCCGACCGAGCCCTTGCCGTATTTGGCCTGGATCCGCTTGAACTCGGACGCCGTGTATTGGATGGCCTCCTCCCAGGAGACCTCCCGCCACGGATCGGTGATCTTCTCGCGGATCATCGGGTTCAGGATGCGATCCTTGTGGTGCGCATAACCGTAGGCGAAGCGGCCCTTCACGCAGGAATGGCCGCGGTTTGCCTTGCCGTCCTTGTAAGGGACCATGCGCACCAGCTCGTCGCCGCGCATCTCCGCCTTGAAGGTGCAGCCCACGCCGCAATAGGCGCACGTGGTGACCACCGAGCTCTCCGGCGTACCGATATTGATGATGGATTTCTCGTTGAGCGTCGCGGTGGGGCAGGCCTGCACGCAGGCGCCGCACGACACGCACTCGGAATCAATGAAGGCCTCTTCCATGGAGGGCGACACCACCGATGAGAAGCCGCGGCCGGCGATGGTCAGCGCGA
>NZ_LPWD01000045.1 GCF_001723295.1 Methyloceanibacter marginalis | reverse complement strand
CGGCGGCGGCAAGACCCTGCGCGACGGCATGGGCTTGAAGTCTGGATATGACAGCAGCCAGGGCTCGCTCGACATGCTGATCAGCAATGTCGTGGTGATCGATCCGGTTCTCGGCATCGTCAAAGGCGACATCGGCATCAAGGACGGGCGCATCGTCGGCGTGGGCAAGGGCGGCAACCCGGAGACCATGGACGGCGTCGATCCCAACCTCATCTGCGGCGCGGCGACGACCGTGCGGGATGCGGAAGGCCTCATCGCCACGCCGGGCGGGATTGACGTTCACGTCCATTTCGACAGCGCTCAGCTCTGCGAGCATGCGATCAGCTCCGGCATCACCACCATGATCGGCGGCTCGCTCGGGCCCATCACCGTGGGCATCGACTGCGGCGGCGCCTGGAACGTCGGCAAGATGCTGCAAGCCGCCGAGCACTGGCCGATCAATTTCGGCTTTCTGGGGCGCGGCAATTCCTCGAAGCCGCGCTCGCTCTACGATCAGTTGGCCGGCGGCTGTCTCGGTCTCAAAATCCACGAGGATTGGGGCGCCATGCCGGCGGTGATCGATACCTGCCTCGGCGTCGCGGACGAGCTTGATTTCCAGGTCCAGCTTCACACGGACACGTTGAACGAGAGCGGATTCCTCGAGGACACGCTCGCCGCGATCAACGGCCGCACCATCCACATGTACCATACGGAGGGTGCGGGCGGCGGTCACGCGCCCGACATCATCGCCGTTGCGGGCGAGCGCAACTGCCTGCCCTCGTCGACCAATCCGACCAATCCCTTCACGGTCAACACGTTCGACGAACACCTCGACATGATCATGGTGTGCCACCATCTGAACCCGGCGGTGCCGGAAGACGTGGCGTTCGCCGAAAGCCGCATCCGCGCACAGTCCATCGCCGCCGAGGACGTGCTCCACGACATGGGCGCCATCTCGATGCTCGGTTCCGACAGCCAGGGCATGGGCCGCATCAACGAAGTGATCTGCCGCACCTGGCAGCTCGCCAGCAAGATGCGCGATCAGCGCGGTCGTCTCGGCGAGGAAAAGTCCAGACTGGGCGATAACGAGCGCATCAAGCGATACATCGCGAAATATACCATCAATGCCGCGCGCACCTTCGGCATCGACAAGTATATCGGCTCGCTGGAAGGCGGAAAGCTCGCCGACGTGGTGCTCTGGCGTCCGGCCTTCTTCGGCATCAAGCCGGAGCTCGTCGTCAAAGGCGGCTTTATCGTCTGGGGCGCCATGGGCGACAGCGCGGCATCGCTCATGACCTGCGAGCCGCTGCTGATGCGGCCGCAATGGGGTGCCTTTGGCTCCGCACCCAAATCGCTCAGCGCACACTTTGTCACGCAGACGGGCGCCGATGCCGATGTCGCCGGAAGCCTGGGTCTGACCAAGCCGGTGCTTCCCGCCAGCGGAACCCGCAAGCTCAGCAAAGCGGACATGTTGCACAACGACGCGTGTCCGGAGATCAAAGTCAATCCGCAAACCTTCGATGTGTTCGTCGACGGCGATCTGGCGACCTGTGAGCCGGCGGAATCCCTCCCTCTGGCACAGAAATATATGCTGCGATGACCGAGCCCGGAAAAAGCAACGGCCCGGCGCGGGTGGGGATCGGCGGCCCGGTGGGGTCGGGCAAGACGGCGCTGATCGAGCGGCTGTTGCCCTTGCTGGCCGAGGCCGGTGTGGACACAGCCGTCGTCACCAACGATCTCATGACCAAAGAAGATGCGGAGAGGATCAGGCGCAGCGGTCTGATCTCGCCGGAGCGCGTGTTGGCCGTCGAGACCGGTGCCTGCCCGCATACGGTCATCCGCGAAGATCCGACACCGAATATCGAGGCGGCGGATTTCTTGGAGACCAAGTTTCCGGAGCTCGATCTCATTCTGATCGAGAGCGGCGGCGACAACCTCGCCTCCACCTTCTCCTTCGATCTGGTGGATTATTGGCTGTTCGTGATCGACGTGACGGGCGGCGACGACATTCCGCGGAAGCGTGGGCCGGGAGTCGTGCAGTGCGACCTCCTGGTCATCAACAAGTTCGATCTCGCCCCTTACGTGAATGTCGACCTGGATCGGATGGTCCGTGAGGCGCATGCGTCCGCGGCGGAAAGCCGATCCAGCTCACGAACTGCGCCACCGGGGAGGGAGTTAACGAGATCGTCGGGCGACTCGCGCGGGACGTTCTGTTTCACGACAGAGCGGCATAGGACACGACATGCACGGCGGCGTAAGCGACCACGAGGACCTCCTTGCAAGACGGCGCGGCCGTATCGACCTCACCTTCCGCCGCGCACCCGATGGAGGCACGTTTCTGGGCCGCCAATACGCCAGCTATCCATTTCATATCTGCCGGCCGCATCGCTATGTGGGTGACCCGTCCGGCATGGCGACCCTTTATCTTCAGTCGGTGGCCGGCGGCCTGTTCGAGAGCGATCGGCTTGAGGTCCGCATCGCCGCGGAGCCCGGATCGGCGCTGCATGTGACGTCTCAGGCCTCGACGGTCGTCCATAGTATGACGCGCGACCATGCGGAGCACGCCGTGACCATCAAGGCCGGGGAGGGCGCCCTGGTGGAGTATCTGCCCGACGCGACGATCCTGTTTCCGCAGGCCAGGCTCGCATCCCGGATCCAGGTCCAGGCGCACGAAACCGCTTCGGTCATCTGTGCCGACGCGTTCCTGGCGCACGATCCTTCGGGTTCGAGCGCCATGTTCGACCGGCTCGACAGCGACATGACGGTCGCCGGGCCGACCGGCCAAGTGCTCGTGCGGGACAAGTTCCGCATTACGGGCGACCTCTTAAAGCGAAATCTTCCGGGTTTGAACGGTCCCTGGATTGCTCAGGCGACGGTCATGGTGATCCATCGGGGACCTTCCTTGGAGGCGCTTCTCGAAAACATCCGTGCGGAGTTGGAGCCGCTACCCGATATCTTCGCCGGTGCGTCACGCCTTCCTGGCGAGGTGGGCGTTTGGACGCGCATCTTGGCGTGCGACGGCCACGCGCTTCGCACCGCCGTGCTTGCCGTTTGGGCGTGCGCCCGCGAGCAAATGACGGCGAAGCGCCCCGGCGTCGCCGCAAATAGAAGTGAGGGACATGCTGATCGACCGCGACAAGTCCCTTCTCCTGCTCGTGGATATGCAGGAGCGGCTGCTTCCGGCTGTCGTCGACGGCGAGAGAACGTTGCGGAAAGCCGGTCTTCTAGCCGCAGCGGCCGAC
>NZ_LPWD01000044.1 GCF_001723295.1 Methyloceanibacter marginalis | reverse complement strand
TTTCGCGGGCATGACAATCGAGCAGATGGAACAGCGGCGAGTCCCCTACCAATTGTAGCGCATGCCGCCTTTGACGGTGGCGCCCTGCGCTTCGTCGGCGAAGACGTAGTCGACTTTGGCGAACACGGCGGTCTGTGCGCCGGGATTGAAGAAGTTCACGCCGGCCGAGACCTCGCCCCAAACATCATCCGTCTCGTCGACGAGCTGGAAGTCACGTCCCGTGGAGGTGAGGGTGGCGTTGTGGTCGCCCGAGAACGAGCCCCACACGCTGCCCACGACGAAGGGTTCCATCGTGGTCCCCTCCCATACTTCGGTGCTGGTGCCGAGGCGCATGCGCGCCCGCGCACGTCCTCGTCGTCGTCGAAGTCGATAGCGTTGCCGTCGAGCGCAAAGTCGTCGATATGCGTCCACGAGACCGCGATCGTGGCGAGCGGTTCGATGAACGGACCGGGCCGCATGCCGCCGAAGCGATAGCCCGTGTCGGTGCGGAAGCCGTAAGTGGTGCTGTCGAGCTCGTTGGGGAAACCTCTCACGTCATCGGTATCGATTGTGGAAAATAGGGTCTTGAACAGCGTGTCTACGAATAGTCCGCCCCGCAGATAGGTGGCGTAGGCGCCGGCCTCCAGGCTGCTCACCTGGAATCTGCGCACCAGCGTTTCATATTCGAGAGTCGATTCCACCGCGCCGCCGAGCACGCCGAGGACGAGAACGTCGCCGTCGACGAACAAGTCGCGCTTGCCGAAATCGATACCCGACTGGACCTGCCAAATATCGAGATCTCGCTTGAGGTCGTGGCGGTAGGTCCGGCCGTTGGCCTTGGTGGTCGCGCTGTCGTCGATATCGAACCAGCTGCCGGCGCCGCGCGCCCATACGCCCGGCGTGAAGTTGTAGAGCTCCTGGCAGCGCACGACGTCCTCTTCGCGTCCCGGATCGTCGCAGAGATTGCCGCGCGCTAGGAGGACCCGCAGATCGGTGCTCTGATCGAACCACGTCTCCGTCGTGTTGTGGAACGTATCGTGGGTGACGGTGACCAGTTGCGGCAGGACATGGGCGCCGCCACCCGTGTGGTTCTTCAGCTCGAAAAAGCCGGAGCCTGTGGGCACGAAGAACAGGTCGTAATCGAAAAAGCCCGCATCGATGGGCTTGTCGATATAGAAGTTCTTGGCGTCGACCTTGCCGTCCACGAACACCACGGGGATGCCCACGGGATCGAAGCGCGCCGAGGACCGGTTGGTGTTGTTGACGTCGATCCGGGTCCGGCCGCTTGTGTTGCCTTCGACCACGAGCACGTCGGAGGTCGAACCGGGCCCACCGAGGAACGTATCGATGGCCAGTCTGGACTTGCCGCCACCCGTGCCGGAGAAGCTGAGGTTGGTTCCGCCCGGCGTATTGGATAGCCGCAGCACGTCCCGGGGCTTGCCGTCGACCATGGTGATCAAGCCCTCGTTCTCGAACCTTTCGAGTCCGACGAACCTGGTCTCCTCGCTCGCGTTGAAGTCGTCGGCGGCGCGCAGCGTGCCGCCGGGCTCGTTGGCGAAGAGGTCCGTGCCCCCGCCGAAGTCGCTGGTCTGGCTTGCGTTGAATTCGCCGCCCGCCATGTTCCTGAAGGTATCGCTGCTGCCGGTCAGGTCGACGAAGCCGGTGATGAGACCCGTGTTCTCGATCCTGGTGCGTGCGCCTGCGGTAGCGATGGCGAGCCCGCTGCCTGCCGAGATCTTGCCGCTGTTGAGGATTGTGGTCGAGGTGTTGCTGCCCGCGTAGATGGCCACGGTGCTGCCGAAAACGTCACCGGAGTTTTCGATCCTGATCGGCGAGGAGGCCCCGGCCGTCGTGCCCACAATGCCGAAGCCGAGACCGCCGGCGGCCTCTACGCGGCCGCTGTTGTTGATCGTCACGGCACTGCCTCTCGCCGAGGTTCCGCCGAAGATGCCCTCGGAGTAGAAGCCTTGGGTGGTGATATTGCCGCTGTTGACGATCAGGAGATCGTTGCCGACCCCGTAGCCGAAGGCGTCGATCCCCTCGGAAGATCGTCCCTGCGTCTCGATCCTGCCGCTATTGACGACGGTAAGATCGCTGCCCGAGCCTCGGGTCGTCGCGTAGATGCCTTCCGCGCGTCGTCCGCGGGTGAAGATTTCGCCGCTGTTCTCGATGGTGAGATTGCTGCTGCGGCCTACCGTCTCCCCGTAGATGCCATCTGCATTGATCCCGCGCGTCGCCAATGTGCCGCTGTTGGTGATGGACAGATCGCTGTTGCGGCCGCCGGTATAGCCGTAGATGCCGAATGCATCGATTCCGGTCGTGGCGATGTTGCCGCTGTTGGTGATGGTGACGCGGCTATTGCGCGAGATGCTGGACGCAAATATGCCAACCGATCCCAGACCTGCGGTAGCGAGATCGCCGCTATTGTTGATGTTGATCGGGCTGAACGGCGCCAAGGTGAGCGCTTCGATGCCGATCGCGACAAGGCCGGCGGTGGCGATGTCGCCGGAGTTGTTGACCTCGATTGAACCGAAGATCGCGGCGGTATTGGTCGAGATGCCGATGGCAGCTGGCCCCGCCGTGGCGAAGTTGCCGGAGTTGGTGAAGTCGATGAAAGCGCCGATTCCTACCGTGTCGATAAGCGCGCAGGTGCCGGGAAAGATGCAGTCGTCATTGTTATTGAGGACCACGGGAATGGGCGAGAGGGGGATGAACACGGCTTGCTGCGCCTCGGCGGGCATCGGCGCGGCGGTCGTCACGAGCAGCGTGGTGGCGAGCGCGGTGCCTGCGAGAAGGAGCCGCCGGTTCGGCCGTGCGAAACGAAATGGCGTTTGGGGCGGTGCTTTTGGCGCGTCAGCCGCATAAACTTCCGCACCGCGCCTGCGGTGATGATGACGGCCCATGACTTCCCCCCAAAGGTAATGCCCCGTTTGGGCAATTTTGCGGAGAATCCGGGCTCCCAGCCAGCCTCCCGAAGGGACTAATCCACAGGGCCTTCGCCGATTCAGCGCCATTTTGCTCCGTTGTTGCTCTGGGGGAACACTTTTCCATCCGGGGGCCGGCGAGGAGATTTCAACCCGCGAATTATCACCGAACAGGAAAGTCCTTCCTAGAGGCGAGCCATTTGGGAACCATATTTCGTTTTTTCTCCTCTCGCCGCTTCTTTGGGGAATGATTTTTCGCTAATCTGCCCCATCTTCAGGACGGTGGCGCGCCCTGAACCAAGAATGACTGGGAACACGACATGACGACCGGTGGAAGTTTCAGCGGCGCGGCCATTGGCGCATCGGCGTCCGTGCATTGGCACGGGCTTGCGACGCCGCGCCTTGCCCAGTACACGGGCCGTTCGATTGAACCGCAGCGCTTTGCGGAGGTTGCTTAGTCATGTTCATCAACGTGCGCCTGCCGGACGGCTCCACCCATCGCCTCGAAGCGCTCGAGGGCTGGCGTGTGATGGAGGTGATCCGCGACTGGGGTCTGCCGATCAAGGCGGAGTGCGGCGGCGCTTGCGCCTGCGCCACGTGCCATGTCTGGGTCGCCGAGAATTGGGTCGCCAAGCTCGTGCCGCCGACCGACGAGGAATCGGAGATGTTGGACGGCGCCTTCCAGGTCGATGAGCGCTCACGCCTGTGCTGCCAGCTGATCATGACGCCGGAGCTCGACGGGCTCGAGGTCGAGTTGGCGCCCGAGAGCTTGGCGGACGCTGCCGAGCCCGTTGCCGTGGGAGGCGTCGGCTGATGCGCACCTTCCCCATTTTCGTGAGCTTCGAGGGCAAGCCGCCGCTCGTCGTGGGCGGCGGAGAGCTTGCG